>NZ_JARAVO010000081.1:0-36475 GCF_033792805.1 Streptomyces sp. PA03-1a | reverse complement strand
CCGGCGGCCTTCTGCGGCCCGCCGGCCTCGGCCGCCGGGCCGCAGAAGGCCGCCGGCGCGAAGCCCGCACGTGGGGGGAAGACCGTCGGCGCGGAACCCGCGTCCGAGGGCGCCCGCCCGGCCGCAGCGGACCGCCCGCGACCGGAGGCGTCCGGCTCCTCCGAGGCCGTCGCGCGGGGCTACGACCCTGGCGGGTCCGGGCGGCCGGCCGCCTCGGGCACCGCGCCGCGCACCGCGCCCCCCGCGGGGGTCGGCCACCAGGCGCCGCCGCCCGCGCCCGAGGTCGCGCCGGCCGCCGGCCCCGTGACCGGCGATGTGCCCCCGGCCCCGGAGCTCGACCCCGGCGAGCGGCGCCGGCTGCTGGACGGCGCCCACCACGACCCGCACGGGCTGCTCGGCGTCCACCGCGTGGCGGACGGCCTGGCCTTCCGGGCGCTGCGGCCGTACGCGCGGAGCGTGGCCGTCGTCACCGGCGACGGGGCGCGGACGGTGCTGCACCACGAGGGCGACGGGCTGTTCAGCGGTGTGCTGCCGCTGACCGAGGTCCCCGCGTACCGGCTCGCCGTCACCTACGACGGCGACGAGCGCGAGGTGGACGACCCGTACCGCTTCCTGCCGGCGCTCGGCGAGTTCGACCTGCACCTGATCAACGAGGGGCGGCACGAGCAGTTGTGGAAGGCGCTCGGCGCCGAGCCGATGACCCATGAGGGCGTCACCGGCACCCGGTTCACCGTGTGGGCGCCCAACGCGCGCGGGGTGCGGGTGGTCGGCGACTTCACCTGCTGGGACGGCACCGCCTTCCCGATGCGCTCACTGGGCTCGTCCGGCGTGTGGGAGCTGTTCCTGCCCGAGGTCGGCGAGGGGCAGCGCTACAAGTTCGAGGTCTGCGGGCCGGACGGCGGGCGGCGGCTCAAGGCCGACCCGATGGCCCGCCGCACCGAGACACCGCCCGCCACCGCCTCCGTCGTCACCGCGTCCCGCCACGAATGGCAGGACGCCGACTGGATGGCCTCGCGCGGCCGCGTGCCGGTGCACGAGGCGCCCTTGTCGGTGTACGAGGTGCACCTCGCCTCGTGGCGGCCGGGGCTGTCGTACCGCGAACTGGCCGAACAGCTCCCGGCGTACGTGCGCGACCTGGGCTTCACGCACGTGGAGCTGATGCCGGTCGCCGAGCACCCCTTCGGCGGCTCGTGGGGCTACCAGGTCACCTCGTACTACGCCCCCACCGCCCGGATGGGCACCCCGGACGACTTCCGGTACCTGGTGGACGCGCTGCACCGGGCGGGCATCGGCGTCATCATGGACTGGGTGCCGGCTCACTTCCCCAAGGACGACTGGGCGCTGGCGGACTTCGACGGCACCAACCTCTACGAGCACCCCTGGCGCGGGGACCATCCCGACTGGGGGACGCTGGAGTTCGACTTCGGCCGCACCGAGGTCCGCAATTTCCTGGTGGCCAACGCGGTCTACTGGTGCGAGGAGTTCCACATCGACGGGCTGCGGGTGGACGCCGTCGCCTCCATGCTCTACCTGGACTACTCCCGCGAGGACGGCCAGTGGGCGCCGAACGCGTACGGCGGGCGCGAGGACCTGGACGCCGTCGCCTTCCTGCAGGAGATGAACGCGACCGTCTACCGGCGCTGCCCCGGTGTCGTCACCATCGCCGAGGAGTCCACCGCCTGGGACGGCGTCACCCGGCCCACCCACCACGTCGGCCCGGCCGGCTTCGGCGGGCTCGGCTTCGGCCTGAAGTGGAACATGGGGTGGATGCACGACTCGCTGGAGTACATCAAGCACGAGCCGGTGCACCGCAAGTACCACCACAACGAGATGACCTTCTCGATGGTGTACGCCTACAGCGAGAACTACGTCCTGCCGATCTCGCACGACGAGGTCGTCCACGGCAAGGGCGCGCTGGTGGCCAAGATGCCCGGCGACTGGTGGCAGCAGCGCGCCGGCCACCGCGCCTACCTCGGCTTCATGTGGGCCCACCCGGGCAAGCAACTGCTCTTTATGGGACAGGAGTTCGCGCAGGGAGCCGAGTGGTCCCACGACCACGGGCCGGACTGGTGGCTGCTCGACGAGACCTACTCCGCGGCGGGCGACCACCGCGGAGTGCGGGACCTCGTCCGTGACCTCAACACCTGCTACCGGGCCACACCGGCGCTGTGGCAGCTCGACACCACCCCGGACGGCTTCGCCTGGCTCGACGGCGGCGCCGCCGAGGACAACGTCTTCTCCTTCGTGCGCCTCGACGCCGGGGGGAACCCGCTGGTCGCGGTCAGCAACTTCTCGCCGGTGGTCCGCCACGGCTACCGGATCGGCGTGCCGGACGGGGTGGAGGCGCTGCGGGAGGTGCTCAACACCGACGCCGCCGCCTACGGCGGGAGCGACGTCACCAACCCCGAGCCGCTGAAGTCCGAGCCGGTCGCCTGGAACGGCCGGCGCGAGAGCGTGCAGCTCACCCTGCCGCCGCTGGCCACGGTCTGGCTGCGGCCGGCCTGACCGTACGTCACGGGATGCCGAGTGCGGCCCGCCTGCGCCACGCCAGGTGCAGGCAGGCCCGCCCCGCGGAGTGGGTGCGGGGGTGCCTGGCGTAGCCGAGGACGTTCTCCTCGGTGAAGGGCAGCCCCCGGTGGCCGTGGCCGACCACGATCACACCCTCCTCGTTGCGCTCGGTCATGCCGCCGAAGACGGTGTCGAAGGTCGCGGCCTCCCACACGCAGACGGTGAGCAGCTCCGGCTTCCAGTTCAGCGGGTCGAGCCCGAGCCCGAGGAAGCTGAAGCGGGCCCGGCCCTCGCGGGCGGCGCGGTTCATGCTCGCGTACGGCTCGTCGGTGTCGTAGTCGAGGGTCGCCCCGC
This sequence comes from Streptomyces sp. PA03-1a, assembly GCF_033792805.1. Taxonomy (NCBI): domain Bacteria; kingdom Bacillati; phylum Actinomycetota; class Actinomycetes; order Kitasatosporales; family Streptomycetaceae; genus Streptomyces; species Streptomyces sp. PA03-1a. The sequence goes on along the minus strand of NZ_JARAVO010000081.1, from coordinate 33,613 downwards.
CGACGCCCCCGGCGTCCGGCGCGCCGAGGAACTCCTCCGCGTACTCGCGCATCGTGTTGTGCCACAGGTCCAGGTCGGAGTGCCAGACCGGCAGCACGTCGGCGTGCGGCTGGAACTCCCCGGCGGGGACGACGTGGGTGGTGTTCATGGCGGTGGCCACGCCCTGGGCGTCGCGCCGGTCGAGGAAGAAGTACGCCCGGTCGCCGTCGACCCTGACGGTGAGGGTGCTGACGCCGGACTGGGCGCAGCGGCGGCCCAGGTCGAAGGGGCCCCCAGCCAGCGGCCGTAGCGGCCGGCCATCGGGGCGTCGCCGTCACGGTGGCGCAGGGCGGCCTCGTAGCGCGGGCCGCCCGTCGCGCGGGCCCCACGCGTCGATCACGGCCTCGGCCGGATGGCAGCCGAGGACGTACTCCCGCACCCACCGCGCCGCGCCGTCGAAGCCGGACTCCGCGACGATCCGTGCGGCCGCCGCCTCGCGGTCGTAGACGGTGCGACGCAGCTGGACGCCGCCCGCGCCCAGGAGCGCCCAGTGGGCGCCGCCGCGGCCGTACGGCATACCGACGCTCCCGGGGTTGACGACCAGCCGGCCGTGGACGACCCGGGCGTACGGCATGTGCGTGTGCCCGCAGACGACGGTCTCCACCTCGGGGGCGACGCCGGACATCACCTCGGCCCAGCGCTCGGCGCGGGAGTCGACGAGCACGATCTCCTCGTCGTCGCGCGGGGTTGCGTGGCAGAACAGCGTCCGGCCCGGGCCGTCGACCTCCAGCTCCACGGTGTCCGGGAGGCCTGCCAGCAGGGTCACCTGGTCCTCGCGGAGCCGTCGCGCGGCCCAGTCCGACTCCGGGTACCCGGTGGTCCTGCCCGTACGGCGGTGCTCGACCAGTTCGCGGTCCGCGTTGCCGCGGATCCACAGGGCGCGCCCGCCGAGGTCGCGCAGCGCGTCGAGGGTGGGCACCGGCATCGGGCCCGCCGCGTGGTCCCCGGTGAGGACCACCCGCTCGGCGGTGCGGACGTCGGGCTCGGCCAGTACGGCCTGCAGGGCCGGCAGGTTGCCGTGGACGTCGGACAGGACCGCGACTCGTGTCAGCACACCCCTCAGCCTGCCCGCCGCTCCGGCCCGTGCGGCGCACGTTCGCCGAGGGCGTGACGGACGTGCCGCGCGCGGCGCCGCCCGCGCGGCCACGGCGCGTGCGGGGAGCGGGAGTTCGGCCGGACGCCTACTGGGCTGCCGCCCCCGGCACGCCCATACTGGGATGACTGCGGGATTCAGCGAGTGCGGGGGGCCGCTGCCGATGGTGAGCGAACGCGAGTTGCTCCCGGACCTGTTCCGGTCCGCCGACCGGGCGTCACTGCGGGGCCAGTGGCAGACCGTACGGCTGTCGCGCCAGCAGCTCGGGCTGCTCACGGTGGCCTCCGTCTTCAGCTCCTTCGACGCCACCGCGGGCCGCCTGCACTGGGCTTCCTGGCTCGCGGCCGTCCTGTTCGCGTACGCCGCGTGGACCACCTGGGTGATCCACCGCCAGAACCCGCAGGCGCTGTGGTACGAGGGCCGGGCGCTGGCCGAGTCCATGAAGACGCTCGCCTGGAAGTACTCGGTGCGGGCCGACCCCTTCACGCCGCCCGGCGACGAACGCGACCCGGACGCCCTGTACCGGCTGCAGCTCGGTGACGTCCTGCACACCTTCCGGCGCAGCAGGGCCCTGCCCTCCCACGTCGACTCGGGCATCACCCCGGCGATGCGGCGGCTGCGGGACGCGCCGCTGCGCGTGCGGCACGACGTGTACCTGCGGGAGCGCATCCGGGTGCAGCACGAGTGGTACACGATGAAGGCGGTCCGCTGCGAGGTGAACGGGCGCCGGGCGGGACGGCTGGCGATGGCCTTCCCGCTGCTCGGCGTCCTCTTCCTGGTGCTGCGGGCGGGCGGCTGGTCACCCTTCGACACCCTTGGCTTCGTGTCGGCCATCACGGCCTCGGTGGCGGCCTGGGCGCAGCTGCGCCAGTACAGCCCGCTGGCCGCGGCGTACCGGGTGGCGGCCGACGAACTGGAGCTGATCCGGGTGCAGCTGGCGTCCTTGGACCTGGACGACCCGCATGCCGAGCACCTGTGGTCGCAGCTGACCCGGGACGCCGAGGACGCGGTGTCCCGGGAGCACACCACCTGGCAGGCGAGGCGCGAGATGCGCGTGTGAGGGACGGACCGCGGGACACGAGAGGGGGCTGCTCGCAGTGCGTGTCGTACGGGCGAGGGACGGGCGGGAACTGGCGGTGGAGACCCGGGGCGATCCGCGGGGCAGGCCCGTGTTCCTGCTGCACGGCACACCCGGCAGCCGGCTCGGCCCGGTGCCGCGCAGCGCCGTGCTGTACCGGCTGGGGGTGCGGCTGATCTCCTTCGACCGGCCCGGGTACGGCGGCTCCGAGCGGCTGCCCGGCCGGCGGGTCGCGGACGTCGCCGCCGATGTCGCGGCGATCGCCGACGCCATGGGCCTGGACGCGTTCGCGGTGGTCGGCCGCTCGGGCGGCGGGCCGCACTCGCTCGCGTGCGCCGCGCTGCTGCCCGACCGTGTGACGCGGGTGGCGGTGCTGGTGGGGCTCGCGCCGCGGGACGCGCAGGGGCTCGCCTGGTACGCGGGGATGACCCGGTCCAACGTCCGCGACCACACCACCGCCGACGCGGCGCAACGGCGGCTCGCCGCCCGGCTGGAACTGCGCTCCCGCACCATCCGCGACGACCCGGCCAGCCTGCTCGCCGTGCTCCGGGAGGAGATGCCGGAGCCGGACCAGCGGGTGATCGCGGACGCGGGCCTGCGCACGATGCTGCTGCGCACCTACGCGGAGGCGCTGCGCACCTCGGCCGACGGCTGGATCGACGACACGCTGGCGTTCAACCGTAGCTGGGGGTTCGGACTGGACCGCATCGCGGCGCCGGTGCTGCTGTGGCACGGCGAGGACGACGTGTTCTCGCCGGTGGCGCACTCGCGCTGGCTGGCCGAGCACATCCCCGGCGCGAGCATGGTGGTGCAGCCGGGGGCCGCGCACTTCGCGGCCCTGTCGGTGCTGCCCAAGGTGCTCGCCTGGGCGGCCGCCGGGGGCGGTCGGGCGCGGTCGATGCCCGCCTGACCGCCGCTCACACCGGCTGCGGCTCCAGGTCCCGGTTGACCCGGTACCACTCGCGGGCGGCCCGGCTGAGGGGGTGCTCCTCGCCGAGCAGCCGTACGCACTCCGGGAGCACCTTGCTGCGGATCGCCTGCGCCCGTGCGTGCCGGCCGGACTGCCGCAGGGCGTAGGCCAGGTTGATCTCGCAGGCCAGGGCGTCCGGGTGCTCGGGACCGTAGCGCTCGGTGAGGCCGCGCAGTGCGGTCTCCAGGAGGGTCACGGCACGGTCGGTGTCCCCCTGTTCGCCCGTGGCGTTGCCCAGGTTGATCGTGCAGTTGAGGGTGTAGGGGTGCCGGGGGCCGACCGCGCGTTCCAGCCCGGCCAGGGTTTCGGTGCCGACCGCCACGGCCTCCTCGGCGTTGCCGCTGCCCCGCAGGTAGATGGCGAGGTTGTTGCGGCAGGCCAGGGTGAACGGGTGGTCGTCGCCGAGCAGCCGGCGGTAGGCGGCGAGGGCGTCGGTCGCCAGGTCGCGGGCCTTCGCCTTGTCGCCGGCCGCCGAGTAGTCGGCGGCGAGGTTGAGCGCGCAGGCGAGCGTGTCGGGCACGTCGGGCCCGTACCGCTCCAGGTAGCGGTCGTACGTCACCTGGGTGAGCCGCATCGCCTCCGCGGCGCGGCCCGCCTTGCGCAGCGAGACGGCGAGGCTCTTGGCGTTGCGGAGGGTCTCGGGCACGTCGGGGTTGAGGACGTCCTGGAAGACGTCCATCACCTCTTCGAGCATCGCGACGGAACCGGTGTAGTCGCCGATCTCCCGCAGGTCGCGGGCGAGGTTGGCCTTGGTGGACAGGGTGTACGGGTGGCGGTCGCCGAGCATCGGGGTGCGCCGGTCCACGGTCTCCTGGTCCAGCCGGCGGGCGAGTTCGGAGTCCCCGGTGAGCCGGTAGTCGATGGCGAGGTTGTTGGCCGCGACGAGCGAGCGCGGGTGCTGCTCGCCGAAGATGTCCTTGAAGCCGGCGTAGATCTGCTCGTCGCGTTCCCTGGCCTCCTGGAACAGGCCCAGCGCCCGCAGGTCCGCGGCGAGGCTGCCGCCGGTGATCAGGGTGTGCGGGTGGCCGGGGGCCAGCAGGGCGGTCTGCCGGGCCAGAGTGTCCTCGTCGTACTGCCGGGCCTCCTGGTACTTGCCCTGCGAGCGGAGCACGTTGGCGAGCTCGAACTGCAGGTTGAGGGTCTGCAGGTCGTCCTCGCCGAGGGACTGCTGCCACACGCCGAGCAGTTGCTCGGCCAGTTGCCTGGCCTGCTCCAGTTCGCCGCTCTTCCACAGGTAGCGGACACGGTTGACCAGCAGCTGGCGTGGTTTCTCCTCGCGGCAGTCCTCGGCCTGCGACGGCGCGAGGTGCGGCCAGATCAGCTCGAACCCGGGCCAGTTCGCCGGGTCGTTGATGGCGTCCTCCGGCGGCCGGGCCTCGGCGAGGATGCGGTGCACCTCGTGCATCGTGTCCTGCTGGTCGTCCTGCGACATCTCCGAGCGCACGGCGGCCTGCACCAGCCGGTGCACCTGGATGCTGCTGTCGGCCGGGTCGACCTTGGCCAGGGCGAAGCGGTTGAGCGCCTGGATGACCTTGCCGAGCATGTAGCGGTCGCGCAGCTGGGGGTCGTGCGGCAGCAGCGCCTGGATCATGGAGTCGCTCTCGATGAGGGTCATCGAGATCGGCTCGGCCGCGAAGAACGCGCACAGCTCCAGCAGCCGGACGGCGGCCTTGGACTGGTTGCGCAGCCGGCTGATGGAGATGCTCCAGGTCGCCCCGACCTCCCGCGGGTAGCCGGCGGCGGTGGTGACCGACAGCGCCTTGGTCGTCTGCTCCATGAGCTGGTGCACGTAGACGTCGACGGGGGTGGCGGTCTCGGCGAGCCACGCGGCGGCCACCTCGACCGCCAGCGGCAGGTCACCGACCGCCTCGGCCACCTGCCCGGCGTCCTCCCGGCTCATCCCGCCGACCCGGCGGCGCAGGTGCTCCACGCTCTCCGAGCGGTTGAAGACCTCGATCTCCAGGGGCTCGGTCGGTCCCGTCGGCGGCTTGTTCCGGGCGGTGACCACGATGTGGCCGCGTCCCCCGGGGAAGAAGCGGCGCACCCGCTCGGGGTCCTCGACGTTGTCGAACACCAGCAGCCAGCGCGGGAAGCGGGTGCCGGTGGCCAGTTCCTCACGGGCCGCCTCGGCGGCCTCGGACACGCTGTCGCCGACCCTCAGCTCCAGGCGGCGGGCGAGTTCGGCGAGGGAGGGCGCGATCCGGTCCTCCTGCTCCGCCTCGATCCACCACACGAGGTCGTAGTCGGCCTTGAAGCGGTGCGCGTACTCCAGCGCCACCTGCGTCTTGCCGACGCCGCCGAGGCCGTGGAGGGTCTGCGGGAAGGGCTGGACGGAGGGGTTGCCGCCGCCCAGGCGGTCGCGCAGCCGGTCCAGGACGGTGGAGCGGCCGGTGAAGAAGGTGTTGCGGGGCCGCAGGTTGGACACCTTGGGGTCGCCGACGGGGTAGCGCGGGCCGTTGGTCATGGCGGTCGGGCTGAGGTCCGTGTCGTCACGGCCGAGGGCGCGCAGCAGCGTGGTGGCGGCCGCGGCGTGGTCGAGCCGCACCAGGCTGACCGGGCTGCGCTGGGCCAGCGGCGGGCCGGGGCGGACGTCGCCGACCCGGATCGGCAGCAGTTGGTGCTGCGGGCCCGAGGGGTCGGTGCCCGCGCTCGACTCCCACACCCGCATGGCCCGCCGGGACCGCAGGTAGGCGGCGGAGAGCACGACGAGGGTGCGGGCGGAGGCCCCGGCCACGGCGGGCTGTTCCGCGGGGGCGGTGTGGGTCTCCACGTCCCAGGGGACGACCCGGAACCCGGCCCGGGTCAGGATCCACTCGATCCAGTCCGCCCACATGCGGTCCTCGGGCACGTACGCCAGCACCAGGCCGGACGGCGGGACGGGCCTGCGCCGAGTGAACTCCGCCGCCCAGCACAGCCGTTCGGACTCCGCGATCGGGGGCAGCGAGTTCACCGCGCCGCCGGAGACCACGGAGGTCAGGCGTTCGCAGGCCGACAGCATCGAGCTGGACAGGCCCGGGGCGTCCCCGAAGGTCGCCAGGATCTCCTCGTAGGCGTAGAAGGGGCGGTAGGGGATCTCCACCGACCCCCAGTAGGAGACGAGTTCGTCGTCGTCCATGCCGGCCGGGAGACCGTCGAACTGGGCGCGGGCCAGGGCCCGTCCGGCGTCCGCCTTCTCCTTCTCGCCGTCGTCGATGCGCATGGGCACGGGGAAGATGCGGATGCCCCGGCCGTTGTAGCGCTCCTCGATGTCACGGGCGACGGCGGCGGCGCCGAAGATGCTCTGGTCGCTGAGGGTGAAGCAGACCACCAGCTCGTCGGGCATGTGGACGGTGCAGATGTCGGCGATGTCGCTGAGGCCGGTACGGCTGTCGATGAGGACGTAGTCGTAGTGGCGGCGCATGTCCGCGCGCATGGCGTCCAGGAACTGGCCGCCGCCGAAGCGGTCGTAGAAGACGTCCCAGTCGATGCCGGTGAGCGCGGTGGAGTAGTTGCGGTCCTGCCGGCCCGCGGACAGGTAGTCCAGGCTGCCGCCGCCGGGGAAGGCCCAGTTGAGGGATATGGCGTGCGGGCGGACCCGGGCGAACTGGCGGTGCCAGTCGGGCGGCCGCGGCACGTCGCGCAGCGCCTCCTCCCGGTACTCGGTGATCAGGTCGATCATGCCGGTGGTGGCCGCGAGCGCGGAGGGGTCCAGGAAGGGGTGGAAGAAGCGGAAGAGGCCCGGGGCCTCCAGGTCCCAGTCCACCGTCAGCACCCGGTGGCCGTTGGCGGCGAGGATCCAGGCGGTGTTCGCCAGGGCCATGGTCCGTCCGGTGCCGCCCTTGTACGAGTAGAACGTGATCACACGTCCGTTACGGCTCTCGGTCATCCTCGCCCTCCGGTTTGTCGGGTTCCGTGGTGCCGCGGTCGTCGTGCAGGCCGTACGGGGAGGAGCGCTCGGGTCCGTACGCCCCTGGGGACGGGCCCCGGAGCCTGGGGCGCGAACTGTGCGGGCCCTGGGGCGGGAAGGCCGGGGCGTGGGCGGCGTAGTGCTTGGCGGCGCGTCCCACGGCCCTGGGCACGTCGTCGCTGAACGCCTCCAGGCTCGGGATGTTGTTGCGGACGAAGCGCCCGCCCGGGCCGTCCGCGCGGCTGGGGTCGAGGGCGTCGTCGGCGAGGCGGCGCAGGGCCTCCTCGTGGCCGCCCGACTCCGGGTCGGCGCGGTTCCACGGCACCAGGACGCTGACCCAGGGCCGGTGCTCGCTGCCGAAGCGGCTCAGCATCTCCCGCCGGTCGGGCGAGTCCAGCGCCCAGCGGTCGAGCAGCAGCAGTCCGGGGGCGGTGGGCGTGGGGTCCAGCAGGCGGTCCAGCTCCTCCTCGAACACCCCCACGCTGACCCGGTAGTCGAGGTTGCGCGCCAGGTCGGCCGCGTGGTCGGCGAGCGGCCGGCTGCTCTGCGGGCGGTAGGGGTTCCAGTCGCGCGGCGAGGGCCCGTAACAGGTGGGGCTGCGGCCCGCGGGCAGTTCCTCGGCGTCGCAGCAGGCGAGCACCGTCACGCGCAGCGGCCGGCTGGTGCCCGGGGGGCCGAAGGCACTGGGGACGTGGTGGTAGTCGAGGTGACGCCCTTTGGCGATCTTGGTGTCCTCGACGACCTGCACGATGCGCTGTGCGAGGCGGTAGACGGCCCGCTCGTACTCGTGCTTGAGGTAGCTGAGCTTGATCAGCCCGTAGAAGCCCTCGGCGGCGTAGTCCTCGCCGAAGTCCGCGTGGTTGAACTGCAGTCCCTCGGCCGGGCCCGGCATGTCGTTCGCGGCGACCGGCACCCACAGCGCGGGCACGATGCCGGATATCGGGCGGTCGTGCAGGGACCGGTGGTGGACGGCGCGCTGGGAGAAGGCGAACCACTCCTTGCCGCACTGCTGGCTGCGGAAGTAGCGGGGCGAATAGAGCGGGACGAAGACCTGGCAGTGCGCCAGCGCCTCGGCGAGCGATTCCGGCCAGCCCTCGCCGACGTTCATCCCCCGGTCCATGAAGCCCGCCTTGACCCCGGCGGGCAGCGTCGTCATCTGCAGGATGTGCGCGCACAGGTCGTTGTAGAGCTTGGCGACCCACAGGTCGGGGTCGGGATCCGAGGGGTCGTTCCTGGGGGTGTGCGCGTAACTGAGGAAGAAATAGGGCTTGTCCGAGGCGTCTCCCTGCCCCACGGGTAATGCCATGCGCCATCTCCCCCGCCCGCCTGCACGACCCCACTCCGCCCCTCGTGAGGGAACCTCAGTGTAGGAACCGTCTATTCTCCGGCGGAATAGCGCATGACCATCATTTTTGCCCGGATTACGTCAACGGCCGTTGTTCGCCAGCCACTTGGCGATGACGTCCACGGCGTCGGCGATCGGCACCAGATGACAGGGCGCGTCGCCGAGGGGACCGTCCAGCACCGCGCACTCGCGCGCCACCACCGGGACCAGCCTCGGGAAGTGGCGGTCGTCGATGTCGGGCGCCTGGAAGTGCACCCACTCCTTGCCGCCGTCCGCGCTGCGCACCAGGGCCTGGTAAGGGCGGTCCGGCGGCGGGACCGCCCGGTAGTCGGCGAGGTGGTAGGCGGTGCAGACCCACAGGTCCACGCCGACCAGCAGGGCACGGGCCCGCAGGTCGTACAGCCGGGCGGTGGGCGAGTCCTCGCCCAGGTGGCTCTCCAGCTCGTGGCCCTCGGTGACGAAGCGCGCGGCCGGGCCGAAGGCGGTGAAGGAGGTGTGCGGGTGCGCGCTGCGCAGCGCGCCCGGCACCAGCCGGACCTCCTCGGCGAGCCGTCCCACGGTGGGCGAGACGGGGGTGGTCAGCGGGTCGAAGGCGGGCATCGCGTCGCGGTAGGCGGCCAGTTCCGCCTCGCTCATGCCCTCCGTGCGCTGCCGGTCCAGCCGGGAGGTGACGGAGTTCTCCGGGGTCGCCGCGTACGCGACCAGGGTGCCGTGCTCGCCCAGCGCCGCCCGCAGCGCCTCGACCACGGTGCGTCCGCCGCCCTCGACCGGGCCGACCGCCTTCAGCGAGCCCTGGACGAGCAGCACGTCCCCAGCCTCGACTCCCAGCGCGCGCAGATCCCGGGTCAGGCTTTCCAGGGTGTGCACCTCAGACCCCGTTCAGTTCGGAGAGCCAGGGGGCGACGGTGCCGGCCATCCCGTCCGCGAAGCGCTTGCCGAGCGGGGTCAGCGAGCCGCTGCCGGCCAGCCGGTCGACCGCCTCCGCGGTCTCGCGGGTCCAGCGGGCGAAGGGCGCCGCCGCCTCCGGGACGCCCCGGCGGGCCAGCGCGCGCCAGTACTCGGCGACGGCGACGTGCGCGTACGTCCCCTGCAGCAGCCCCTCCAGCGGGCGCGGGTCGGGGCGCCACGGGGCGTGGAAGAGGCGGGTGTCCTCCGGGTCGTACAGGTCCATCAGGTCCAGGACGGCACCGAGCTTCACGTGCTGGAACTCGTGGGCGACCAGCAGGGCCAGCGTGTCCGGGGCGGCGGGCCGCGCGATGCCGACCGCGCCGAACGCCTGCCGGGCGGCCCCGCTGACGTCACTGCCGTCGCCCGGCGGGACCAACGGGGTGATGGTGCCGAGCCCGGTGGCCAGTCCCGGCACGTAGCGGGGCAGCTCACGGCCGAGGAAGTCCCAGGCGGCGACCAGGTCCTCGTGCCAGGCCTTGACCTCGGCCTCGTCCTGCCGGGGCACCAGGGGCCACTGGTGGGCGTCGCGGTAGGGGTCGGTGTCCTCCAGCGCGACGCTCCATCCGGCCGGGCCGACCCGCCGTACGGGGTGCCACCGCGCGTCGCCCGGGTCGTGCGCGCCGATCCTCACCGTGCGGCCGGCGGCGCTCACGCCGAAGCCGTCGGCGGTCGCGGCGACGTCGGCGTCCGCTCCGTCGTGGGCGCCGACCAGGACGCGGCCGAGCCCCGGCAGGCGTACCGCGCCGTCGCGGACGGGCACCCGCACGCTCGCCCCGTACCGGCCCGCGGCCCGCACCACGGCGGCGGCGGCGAACTCGGCGAGCCCCGCCACGTCCGCCCCGCCGGCGCCGCCCGTCTCCAGGCAGTGCCGGGCCCACGGCCGGACGTAGGGATGGGCGAGCACCTCGTCCAGGGCCTCCGGCGCAGCCTCGTCGACCTCGGCGAGCACCCGCCAGACCGCGGCGGTCCTGCCGTCCCGGGGAGCGCGCTCCCAGACGGCGGTGAGCAGTCCGCGGGTGATCTCCAGTTGCTCGGCGGCGAGCGCGGCGACCGTCGCGGCGTCGCCGTAGCCGGCGGCCAGCTGGTCGATCTGGTCCTCGGTCAGCGAGGACTGGGGCTGCCGCCCCGACGCGGTGCTCACCGGATTCTCCCGTTCCGTCTCCTCGGCGTCACGGATGCCGAGGATCAACTCCATCAGGTCACCGCAGTACGCGGACGGATTCTCGAATCCGGTCCCGGTGCGGTAGCGGTGCGCGTACAGTCCCCCGCCGCAGACGTCGACGACCGGGCAGCGGCGGCACTCGTCGCACAGCCCCTCCTTGCCCTGCCGCCGGGCCGCGATGCCGGGGTGGGCGGCGACCTCGTCCAGGGAGTGGGCGAACACGTCCATCCCGGTGGCCGGGGCGCCGTCGTAGGCGGTCTTGAGCGAGTCGGCCTGCTCGAAGGTCCCGTCGGTCTCGATGACGACCAGGTCGACCGGGTCGGTGCCGATCGACTCGACCAGGCTGCTCCCGCCGCGCAGCATCCGGCGCACGGAGTCGAAGACCCGCACGGGCACCGGGCGCCCCTCGGCCGCCCAGCGGCGGTGGACGGTCAGCAGCCACTGCGCGTAGGGCGCCCGGGCGCCGCCGGGGCGCGCGGGCGGGGCGTCATGGGTGGCGTGGGGCAGCAGGAAGTCGATGCGGGGCGGTTCGAGCGCCATCAGGGCCTCGTAGACCGCCAGCGGGTCGTTCTCCACGTCGATGGTGCAGAGCAGACCGCCGTACAGATGGCGGTAGCGCGGCTCGCGGAGCAGCCCGAGCGACGCCACGACCCGGTCGTAGCTGCCCCGCCCGTCGGCGAACCGCCGGTGGCGGTCGTTCTCGGCCCGGCCGCCGTCCAGGGAGACGCCGACCGAGATGCCGAACTCGTCGAAGACGTCGCAGAACCGCTCGTCCAGGAGGACGGCGTTGGTCTGGATGCCGAGCTCCAGGGCGCACACGCCGTCGAGCGCCCGGCGCAGCGCCTCGGCCGCCCGCCGGATGCGGGCCGGGCCTGCCAGCAGGGGTTCTCCCCCGTGGAACACCACCTGGACGGCCGCGAGACGGTGCGCCGCGGCATGCTCGGCGATCCGTGCGGCCACCCGTTCGAACACCTCGTCGGGGGTGGCCCGGACACGCGTCTTCCAGCTGGTGTCGGCGTGCTCGTAGACGTAGCAGTGATCGCACGCCAAATCGCACCGGCTGTGCAGTTTCAGCACGAATTGCGACAGCGCTCTGGCCGGTGCTGATGTCCCCATGACTGCGGCCCGGACCCCCGAGTCGGTCGGGCCTACTTGCTGCTGAACGACTGGAAGGCCGCGACCGGGACGTTCCCGGCGGAGGCGGCGGCGGGCATCACGCGGTCAAGGGCCGGGGAGGCCACGGAGCTGCCGCGGGAGGCCAGCTCGGCCAGCGGGATCCTCCGCCGCGCCTGCGAGCGCCGGGTCGGAGCGTCGTGGCCGGCGTTCACGGTGGGGGTGGCAGTCATAGCGGGGTCCTCGTTCGGTAAGGTGCGTTGGTGCGCACACCATTTGTCCGGAATTGAGTAGAATCATCTCACTGCATCCCAGACCTTGAAAGGCGACGCAGCACTCCTAACGAGCGAGCCGTCCGCAAGTGTGCGGTTTACGCCAAATGCAGCAGACGGCGGACTCGCGCACTCCCCACCCCCAACGCCGGGCCGTGTGATTATCTCCCTTACGGGGAACGGGAATTGGCCATATCCACGAACCGAGACGAACTTTCTGAAGCGGTTCGTGCGCCGCTCCCCACACATCCCCTCGTCACGCCTCCCGGCGCATCGCGCCGCATGCCCGGCGCCCCGCGCACGAGTCCCGCACACCCGCGCGCTGACCTGCACCGACGCGCCCCGGCGCACCTCACGGAACTCGCGCCGCACCCTGGACCGATCGGGTGAACTCCCCCGCCCCCACACACCACAACGGGTCCCGCCGGGCGGAGGGGGGATCCGCCCGGCGGGACCGTTCAGGGGTGACAGCCGGTCAGGCCGTCGTCACCGGCTCCTTGCCGGTGTCCACGGGGGCGGCGGGCTCGGGGGCCGTGCCGTGGCCGTCGTCGACGAGCGTGGTCTCGTCGAAGGGCAGTTCACCCGCGAACACGCGCTGGGCCTGCTCACGGTCGAACTCCTTGGTCCACGTGCCGATCAGCACCGTGGCGACGGCGTTGCCCGCGAAGTTGGTGACGGCGCGCGCCTCGCTCATGAAGCGGTCGATGCCGACGATGAGGCCGACGCCGTCGACCAGGGCCGGCTTGTGCGACTGGAGCGCTCCGGCGAGGGTCGCCAGACCCGCGCCGGTGACGCCGGCGGCGCCCTTGGAGGCGACCATCATGAAGAGCAGCAGGGTGATCTGCTGGCCGATGGCGAGCGGCTGGCCCATCGAGTCGGCGATGAACAGCGAGGCCATGGTCAGGTAGATCATGGTGCCGTCGAGGTTGAAGGAGTAGCCGGTCGGCACGGTGATGCCGACGACGGGGCGGCTGACGCCCAGGTGCTCCATCTTGGCGATCAGGCGGGGCAGCGCCGACTCCGAGGACGAGGTGGAGACGATCAGCAGGAACTCCCGGCCGAGGTACTTCAGCAGCTGGAAGAGGTTGACCCCGGCGAAGAAGCGGAGCATCAGGCCGAGCACGACCACGACGAAGATCAGGCAGGTGACGTAGAAGCCGAGCATGATCGTGGCGAGCGCCTTGAGGGCGTCCACGCCCGCCGAGCCGACGACCGCCGCGATCGCGCCGAAGGCGCCGATCGGAGCCGCCCACATGATCATGGACAGGACGCGGAACACCAGCTTCTGGATGTGGCCGACGCCGCGCAGGATGGGCTCGCCCGCCGTCCCCAGCGCCTGCAGGCCGAAGCCGACCAGCAGCGCGACCAGGAGGGTCTGCAGCACCTGGCCCTCGGTGAAGGCGGAGACCAGGGTGACCGGGATGATGCTCAGCAGGAAGTCCGGCAGGGTCTCGGCCGGGGCGTCCTTGGCCTGCGCCTGGCCCGCGTCCTTGAGCGCGTCGGTCAGGTGCAGCCCGTCGCCGGGCTGGAGGATGTTGCCGACCACCAGGCCGATGGCCAGGGCGACGAAGGACATCACCACGAAGTAGCCGAGGGCGAGGCCGCCGACCCTGCCGACCTTGGCGGCCTGGCGGACCGAGCCCACACCGAGCACGATCGTGCAGAAGATGATCGGCGAGATCATCATCTTGATCAGGTTCACGAATCCGGTGCCTATGGGCTTCAGCTCGACGGCCGCGTCGGGCGCGACCATCCCGAGCACGGCGCCGGCGATCGCGGCGACGACCACCGCGATGTACAGGAAATGGGTACGGTCCCTGCGACCCTGGGTACGGCTCTGTACCGGCACTGACACCTTCGTCTCCTCGGTCCACCCGGACGTCGTCCCGGGACGCCCGCGATTGGATAGGTCCCGGCGACTATGCGCCCGGGCAGTGAGCCAGGTCACGTTTGCGTTCATTGTGTTCGCGGGACCTGTGCACACTGGTGGGCATGCCGCTCCCGACCCGCCTCCACCGCCCCCGGCCGCGCCCCCGGCCGCGCCGCCGTGCGCGCAGCCTGGCGGGCCAGTTGTTCGCGATGCAGGTGGTCATCGTGGCCATGGTGGTCGCGGGCATCGCGGTGCTCGTCTACGTCAACGCCGCCGGCCGCGCGGAGGACGCCGCGCGGGACCGGGTCACGGCGGCCGCACGGGCGGTGGCCGACGCCCCCTCGGTCGCGGCCGCGATCCGCGGCGAGGACCCCACCGCCGCGCTCCAGCCCTACGCGGAGCAGGTCCGCCTGGACACCGGCGTGTCCTTCATCACCATCATGAGCCCGGACGGCATCCGCTGGACGCACCCCGACACCGACCAGATAGGCCGCCCCTTCCTGGGGCACATAGAGCGCGCCCAGCAGGGCGGCACCTTCACGGAGACGTACACCGGCACGCTGGGCGCGTCGGTGCGCGTCGTCACCCCCGTCCGGGACGACGGCCGGATCGTCGGCCTGGTCAGCGTCGGCATCACGGTCGAGGCCATCACCGACCAGGTGCGCGACCAGCTGGCGGTGCTGATCGGGATCGCCGCGGCGGCCCTGGCGGTCGGCGGCCTCGGCACCTACTTCGCCAACGCCCGGCTGCGCCGCCACACGCACGGCATGGCCGCGGACGAGCTGAGCCGCATGTACGACTACCACCAGGCGACGCTGCACGCGGTGCGCGAGGGCCTGATCCTCATGGACGCCGACCGCAGGGTCGCCCTGTGCAACGACGCCGCCCGCGAACTGCTGGGCCTGCCGGGGGACGTGGTGGGCTCCTACGTCGCCGACCTAGGGCTGCCCGCCTCCCTGACCGGCGCGCTGCTGGCGGCCGAGCCGCGGGTGGACGAGGTGCACCTGACCGCGGAGCGGGTGGTGGTGGTCAACACCTCTCCGGTGCGCGGCGGGGAGCGCCGGGGCACCGTGGTGACCCTGCGGGACCACACCGACCTGCAGTCGCTCACCGGTGAACTGGACTCCGTACGCGGTTTCGCCGAGGCGCTGCGCTCCCAGGCGCACGAGGCCTCCAACCGGCTGCACGCGGTCGTCTCCCTCATCGAACTGGGCCGCACCCAGGACGCGGTGGAGTTCGCCACCGCCGAACTGCAGCTGGCCCAGGCGCTGACCGACCGCGTGGTCGCGGCGGTGGCGGAACCGGTGCTGGCCGCGCTGCTGCTGGGCAAGGCGGCCGAGGCGAACGAGCGCGGTGTGGAACTGACGGTCACCGAGGACAGCCGCATCGACGACGGGGTGCTGCCCGCCTCGCTGACCTCCCGGGACCTCGTCACCCTCCTGGGCAACCTGATCGACAACGCCCTGGACGCCGCCATCGAGGGCGCCGCGCAGACGACGGCGCGCCCGCACGTCGAGGTCACCGCACGCACCGACGACGGCGAGCTGCTGCTGCGGGTCACCGACAGCGGGCGCGGGGTGGACCCGGCCGTGGTGCGCGAGGTCTTCCGGCGCGGCTGGACGACCAAGAGCCACGGGCACGGCCTCGGGCTCGCGCTCGTCGAGCAGACCGCCCGGCGCGCGGGCGGCACCGTGGACCTGGAGCGGGCGGTGGGCGGCGGCGCCACCTTCACCGTACGGTTGCCGCTGCGCGGGGAGGTGCGGACATGATCAAGGTGCTGGTCGTCGAGGACGACCCGGTGGCGGCCGACGCCCACCGGCTGTACGTCGAGCGGCTGCCGGGGTTCACGGTGGCCGCGGTGGCCCACTCCGGGAGCGCGGCGCTGCGCGCGCTCGAACGGCACCAGGTGGACCTGATCCTGCTGGACCTCAACCTGCCCGACGGGCACGGGCTCCAGGTGGTGCGCACGCTGCGGGCGGCCGGGCACACCGCCGACGTGGTGGCGGTGACCTCGGCCCGCGACCTGGGCGTGGTGCGGCAGGCCGTCTCGGTCGGGGTGGTGCAGTACCTGCTGAAGCCCTTCACCTTCCCCACCCTGCGCGACCGGCTGGAGCGCTGGGCGCGCTACCGCGACGAGCTGGCCGGCGGCGAGGCCTCCGGCCAGGACGAGGTGGACCGCGCCCTGGCGGCGCTGCGCAGCCCGGAGGGCTCGGTTCTCCCCAAGGGCCTCAGCGGCCCCACCCTGGAGGCGGTGACCGTGGCGCTGCGCGAGGCGGCGGAGGGCCTGTCGGCGAACGCGGCGGCCCAGGCCGTGGGCGTCTCCCGGATCACGGCCCGCCGCTACCTGGAGCACCTGGTGGAGACCGGCCGCGCGGTCCGCGCCCCGCAGTACGGCCAGGTCGGCAGGCCGGAACTCACCTACCGCTGGGCACCGCAGCGCCGCTTGTGACAGAGCGTCAGAAGACCGACTCCGCCTCCTGCATGCGGTCCTCGGGCACCCGCTTGAGCACCATCACCGCGTCGGCGAGCGGCACCAGTTCCACCGCGGTGCCGCGCAGCGCCGTCATGCAGCCGAAGGCCCCCTTGTGCGCGGCCTCCACGGCGTGCCAGCCGAAGCGGGTGGCCAGGACGCGGTCGTAGGCGGTGGGGACGCCGCCGCGCTGGACGTGGCCGAGGATGACGGGGCGGGCCTCCTTGCCCATGCGCTGCTCGAGCTCGGCGGCGAGCCGGGCGCCGATGCCGGCGAAGCGCTCGTGGCCGTAGGCGTCGATCTCGCCGTGGGCGTACGGCATGGTGCCCTCGGCGGGGTGGGCGCCCTCGGCGACGCAGACGACGGCGAACTTCTTGCCGCGGGCGAAGCGCTCCTCGACCATGGCGACGAGGTCGGCGGGGTCGAAGGGCCGTTCCGGGAGGCAGATGCCGTGCGCGCCGCCGGCCATGCCGGACTCCAGGGCGATCCAGCCGGCGTGCCGGCCCATGACCTCGACGACCATGACGCGCTGGTGGGACTCGGCGGTGGTCTTGAGCCGGTCGATGGCCTCGGTGGCCACGGTGACGGCGGTGTCGAAGCCGAAGGTGCGGTCGGTGGCGGAGATGTCGTTGTCGATGGTCTTGGGGACGCCGACCACCGGCATGCCGGCCTCGGCGAGCAGCCGGGCCGCGGTGAGCGTACCCTCGCCGCCGATGGGGATGAGGACGTCCAGGCCGTAGCCGGAGCACACGGTGCGCCAGTTGTCGGCGGCCTCGTGGAGGCGGGCGCGTTCCAGGCGGGAAGAACCGAGGATGGTGCCGCCCCGGGCAAGGATGCCGCTGACGGAGTTGAGGTCGAGCGGACGGTAGCGGCCCTCCAGCAGGCCCTTGAAGCCGTCCTCGAAGCCGATGACCTCGTCACCGTGGTAGGTCAGCGCGCGGTGGGTCACCGAGCGGATCACGGCGTTGAGTCCGGGGCAGTCGCCGCCGGCGGTGAGGACTCCGATGCGCATGGCGCTCCACGCTCCCTCCGGTCGCGTGTACGGTCGCCTTTTCGCATCGTAGGTCCGCACCGCACCCGCCGCGCGCCATACGCACACCGAACGGTAATGTCAACAGATATCCGCCACCCGACTGGGTGGATCACGCCGGGCAGGAACGGAGAGAGCGCGTGACGCGCAGCGTGTACGTAACCGGTATCGGCAGGGGGGACGGCCGCCAGGTCGTCGAGCTGGGCGTGATGGAGCTGCTGACCCGGCAGGTGGACCGCGTCGGGGTGTTCCGGCCGCTGGTCCACGACACGCCCGACCGGATGTTCGAGCTGTTGCGCAGCCGCTACCGGCTCACCCAGGACCCGGCGACCGCCCACGGCCTGACCTACGAGGAGGCGGCCGCGCTCCAGGCCGAGCAGGGCCGGGACGCGCTCATCGCCCGCCTGGTGGACCGCTACCACCTGGTGGCCACCGAGTTCCCCACCGTGCTCGTCCTCGGCTCGGACTTCCACGAGACCAACCTCCCGGGCGAGCTCGGCATCAACGCCCGGCTGGCGAACGAGTTCGGCGCCTCGGTGATCCCGGTGGTCGGCGGCCGCGAGCAGACCGCCGACTCGGTCGTGGACGAGGTCCGCAACGCGCACCTGTCCTACACCGGCCTGGGCTGCGACATCGTCGCCATGATCGCCAACCGGGTGCCCCCGGAGGTGCTGGAGGAGGCCGCGTCGCGGCTGCGCCGCCGGCTCCCGGTGCCCGCGTACGTGCTGCCCGACGAGCCGGCGCTGTCGGCCCCCACGGTCGCCCAGGTCGTCGAGGCGCTCGACGCCGAGGTGCTCCTCGGTGACCACGGCGGACTGTCCCGGGACGTGATGGGCTTCGTCTTCGGCGGCGCGATGCTGCCGACCTTCATCCGCGCACTGACCCCCGGCTGCATGGTGATCACTCCGGGCGACCGGGCGGACCTGATCATCGGCTCGCTGGCCGCGCACTCCGCCGGTTCCCCGCCCATCGCCGGCATCCTGCTCACCCTGGACGAGGTGCCCGGCCCGGAGATCATGGCCCTGGCGGCCCGGCTGGCCCCCGGCACGCCGGTCATGTCGGTGCCCACCGGCAGCTTCCCGACCGCCGCCGAGCTCTTCGCCCTGGAGGCACGGCTGGGCGCGGCCACCCCGCGCAAGGCGGAGACGGCGCTCGGGCTCTTCGAGAAGCACGTGGACGGTCCCGAGCTGACCGAGCGGCTGTCGGTGGTCCGCGGCGAGCGCGTCACCCCGATGATGTTCGAGCACGAGCTGATCGAGCGGGCCCGTACCGGACGCCGCCGGGTGGTCCTCCCCGAGGGCACCGAGGAGCGCATCCTGCACGCGGCCGAGGTCCTGCTGCGCCGGGACGTCTGCGACATCGTCCTGCTCGGCGACGAGGACGCCATCCGCAAGCGGGCGGGAGAGCTCGGCGTCAACGTCGACGTGCCCGGCTGCACCCTGACCGACCCGCAGACCTCGCCGCTGCGCGAGAACTTCGCGGAGCTCTACGCCAGGCTCCGCGCCCACCGGGGCGTCAGCTACGAGCTGGCGTACGACGTCGTGGCCGACGTCTCCTACTTCGGGACGCTGATGGTGGAGCAGGGCCTCGCCGACGGCATGGTCTCCGGCGCCGTCCACTCCACGGCGGCGACGATCCGCCCGGCCTTCGAGGTCATCAAGACCGCCCCGGGTGCGGCCATCGTCAGCTCCGTCTTCTTCATGTGCCTGGCCGACCGGGTGCTGGTGTACGGCGACTGCGCGGTCAACCCGGACCCGGACGCGGAGCAGCTGGCCGACATCGCGATCCAGTCCGCCGAGACCGCCGCCCAGTTCGGGGTCGAGCCGCGGGTGGCGATGCTCTCGTACTCCACCGGCACCTCCGGCTCGGGCGCCGACGTGGACAAGGTGCGCCGGGCCACCGAACTGGTCCGGCAGCGGCGCCCGGAGCTGCTGGTGGAGGGGCCCATCCAGTACGACGCGGCGGTCGACGCCAAGGTCGCGGCCACCAAGCTGCCGGACTCGCAGGTCGCCGGCAACGCCACCGTGCTGATCTTCCCGGACCTCAACACCGGCAACAACACCTACAAGGCGGTGCAGCGTTCGGCGGGCGCGGTGGCGGTTGGCCCCGTGCTGCAGGGCCTGCGCAAGCCCGTCAACGACCTGTCGCGCGGCGCGCTGGTCCAGGACATCGTCAACACCGTCGCCATCACGGCCATCCAGGCGCAGGGCGACCGGTGACCGGCCACCACAGGGAAGACACCGTGACCGCTACCCGCGTCCTCGTCCTCAACTCCGGCTCTTCGTCGGTGAAGTACCAGCTGCTGGACATGGCCGACGGCAGCCGGCCGGCGGCCGGGATCGTCGAGCGGATCGGCGAGCCGGGCGAGGTCGCGGACCACGCCGAGGCGCTGAAGACGGTCGCGGAGGAGCTCGCCGCCCGCGGCCTCGGCCTGGACTCACCCGAGCTGGCCGCGGTGGGCCACCGGGTCGTGCACGGCGGCACGCGTTTCACCGAGCCGACGCTGATCGACGACGAGGTGCTCGCCGCCGTCGAGGAACTGGTGCCGCTGGCCCCGCTCCACAACCCGGCGAACGTCACGGGCATCCGGGTCGCCCGCGACCTGCGTCCGGACCTGCCGCAGGTGGCCGTCTTCGACACCGCCTTCCACTCCACCGTCCCCGAGCACGCCTACCGCTACGCGATCGACCGGGAGACCGCCGACGCCCACCAGGTGCGCCGCTACGGCTTCCACGGCACCTCGCACGCGTACGTCTCCCGCGCGACGGCGCGGCTGCTGGGCAGGGACCCGGCCGAGGTCAACGTCATCGTCCTGCACCTGGGCAACGGGGCCTCCGCCTCGGCCGTGCGCGGTGGGCGGTGCGTGGAGACCTCGATGGGGCTCACCCCGCTGGAGGGCCTGGTGATGGGCACCCGTTCGGGGGACCTGGACCCGGCCGTGGTCTTCCACCTGGCCCGCGTGGGCGGGATGGCGGTGGCGGAGATCGACGACCTGCTCAACAAGCGCTCCGGCCTGCTGGGCCTGTGCGGCGACAACGACATGCGGGAGATCGCCCGCCGGATGGCCGAAGGCGACGCGGCAGCCCAGCTCGCCTTCGACGTCTACGTCCACCGGCTGCGCAAGTACGTGGGCGCCTACACCGCCGTGCTGGGGCGGGTCGACGCGATCGCCTTCACGGCGGGCGTCGGCGAGAACTCCGCGGCGGTCCGGGCCGCCGCCATGGCCGGCCTGGAGGGCCTGGGCGTCGAGCTCGACGCGGTGCGCAACGCGGTGCGCGGCCATGCCGCCCGCGTGGTGTCGGCCGCGGGCAGCCGGGTCGCGGTGGCGGTCGTCCCCACCGACGAGGAACTGGAGATCGCACAGCAGACGTACGCGCTGGTCACCGGCCGGTGACTCGTTGCGGCCACCCGGAGGCTCTACTCTATGGCCGCCGTCCGCACCGTCCATGCCTCCCCCGCACGGGAAAATTCCGGAGCGGAACAAACCCGATAGGATCGTCCTCATGCGCCGAGCGAAAATCGTCTGCACCCTGGGTCCCGCCGTCGACTCCTACGACCAGCTGAAGACGCTGGCCGAGGCCGGTATGAACGTGGCCCGCTTCAACTTCAGCCACGGCAGCCACGCCGAGCACGAGGAGCGCTACCAGCGGGTGCGCAAGGTCTCCGTGGAGACCGGACGTGCCATCGGCGTGCTGGCCGACCTCCAGGGGCCCAAGATCCGCCTGGAGACCTTCGCGGACGGTCCCGTGGAGCTGGTCGCCGGTGACGAGTTCGTCATCACCACCGAGGACGTGCCCGGTGACAGGACCATCTGCGGCACCACCTACAAGGGCCTGCCCGCCGACGTGCGCGCCGGCGACCCCGTCCTGATCAACGACGGCAACGTCGCGCTGCGCGTGATCGACGTCGACGGCCCGCGGGTCCGCTGCCTGGTCGTCGAGGGCGGCGTCATCTCCGACCACAAGGGCATCAACCTGCCCGGCGCCGCGGTCAACGTGCCCGCCCTGTCCGAGAAGGACATCGAGGACCTGCGCTTCGCCCTGCACATGGGCGTCGACATGGTGGCGCTCTCCTTCGTCCGCGACGCCAAGGACGTCCGCGACGTCCACCGCGTCATGGACGAGGTCGGCCGCCGCGTGCCGGTCATCGCCAAGGTCGAGAAGCCGCAGGCGGTCGACAACATGGAGGACGTCGTCGCGGCCTTCGACGGCGTCATGGTGGCCCGTGGCGACCTGGCGGTGGAGTACCCGCTGGAGAAGGTCCCGATGGTGCAGAAGCGGCTGATCGAGCTCTGCCGCCGCAACGCCAAGCCCGTGATCGTCGCGACCCAGATGATGGAGTCGATGATCACCAACTCCCGTCCGACCCGCGCCGAGGCCTCCGACGTCGCCAACGCGATCCTGGACGGTACGGATGCGGTCATGCTGTCCGCCGAGTCCAGCGTCGGCAAGTACCCGATCGAGACCGTGAAGACGATGTCGCGGATCATCGAGGCGGCCGAGGTCGAACTGCTCAAGCAGGGCCTGTGGCCGCTCAACGGCCGCAAGCCGCGCACCCAGGGCGGCGCCGTCGCCCGCGCCGCCGCCGAGCTCGCGGACTACCTGGACGCCAAGACCCTGGTCGCCTTCACCAAGTCCGGCGACACCGCCCGCCGGCTGGCCCGCTACCGCGTGCCGCAGACGGTGGTGGCGTACACGACCGACGAGTCGACCCGCAACATGCTGGCGCTCACCTGGGGCGTGCAGACCACCGTCGTCCCGCACGTGAACACCACCGACGAGATGGTCGAGATCGTCAACCAGGAGATGCTGAAGCTCAGCGACTACGCCGAGGGCGACACCGTGATCATCACGGCCGGCTCCCCGCCCGGCGTCCCCGGCACCACCAACCTGGTGCGGGTCCACCACCTCGGCCACCGCGCGGTCTGACCGGCCGCCGGGCCGCCCGGAACACGGGAACGGCGGAGGGCACCTCCCCTTGCGGGGACGGCGCCCTCCGCCGTTTCCTCGTGCGGCTCCCGGAGGGGTCCTGTGCGGCCGCGCTCAGTCCGCGGTGTTGTACACGTGCATGCCGGGGACCTTCAGCGTGCCGCCGAACTGGCCGGCCTGCTTGACCGTGACGTTGGTGAAGAAGGCGGCCGGCACGTTGATCGGGGGCGGGGTGTCCGGGGTGAACTCGATCGGGATGAGCCCGAAGAGGTTGCCCTTGAGCGACTCGGTGTACATCGTCACCGTGCCGTTGCGGATCGTCGAGGTGCTGCCCTTGCGGGCGTCCACGTGCCCGACGGTGCCGTTCGGCCCCACGACCTCCTGCTGCAGGTCCTTGATGTCCACGCCGGTGGCGGTGAACTTCAGGACCTTCTTGACCTTCCCGCTCCAGGTCTTGACCTCGACGATGCCCTTGTAGTCGAGCCCGGTCAGGGTCAGCAGGCTGCTGCGCAGGACCCACGGGTCGTCGGGCAGCAGCGACTGCGTCTCCTGGTAGGCGGCGTCCGCCAGGGCCTGCGCGTCGTGGGTCGGGCACGGGAACGGGGTCTTGCCGTCCGCCGACACGGCCGGGGAGCTCTGCGAGGGGTCCGGGGTCTGCGTCGCCTTCCCGGTGGTCTCCGAGAGCTTCTCGACGGCCTCCGACACGGTCTTCTTCAGCGTGTCGGAGGTGTCCTCGGCCTTCGTCTTCACCGTGCCCGTGGAGGCGCTCGGCTTGGGAGCGGCCGAGGTCGCGCCCGGGGCGGGCGTCGAGGTCGCCGTGGCGGACCCCTCGCTCTTCTTGTTGAGCCCCAGCAGGTCGCCCAGGGCGTCACCGACGCCCAGCGGGTCCAGCGGGTTGTTCTGCTGGGCCGCCGAGGGCGAGGCCGACGGGGTGGGCGCCGTCGTCCCCGTGCCACCGGACGAACCGCCGCCGCTCTCGTCGCCCTTGCCGCCCTCGTCACCGGAACCGGCGGAACCCGAGGGGTCGCTCGACGGGCTCCCGGACGGATCCGCGGTCGGGGTCTTGGTGCCGCCGCTCGACGGGGTGGCGCTCGGCGTCGCGGACTCCACCGGCTCGTCGGGCTGCTCGACGCACTTCGTGCCCGAGAACGGGTTCTTCGGCAGTTCGTCGGCAGAGGCCAGCCTCGGCGTCAGTCCCATGCCCATCAGGACCGCCGTCGGCATCGCGGCCAGGGCTATCGCCTTGCCCGCGGGCATCTGCAGCTTGGTCAGCAGCGACTTCCTCGGCGCCGCGTGCCGCGGCCCCGTTCTCTCACGGGTGCCGCTGCCGGCGGCGACCCCGGAAGCGGGCTGGACCTCATCACCCCGCACTGTGCCTCCCGTTCGCGTCTACGGTCTCGGCGCCGTCCACCGGGTGCTGCGGGGCGGTCCCTGCCTGGCCGGCGGCCGGGTCGGCCGGGTACTCGCCGTAGGCCGCCGCGTAGGGGGAACCGGGCGGCGGCACGTAACCGGCGTCGCCGTCGTCGCCCTTGTCGCTGCCGGGCAGTTCCGCCGGGTCCGCGCCGCCGTCGGCGGGCGGTGCGCCCGGGGCCCACGAGACGGCGAGGGCGCCGCCGATGAGACCCAGCAGGAAGCCCATCAGGAAGCCGCCGAAGTTGGAGACCACCAGCGACACCAGCGACAGCAGGATCGACGCGACGCCCGAGAAGACCCGCACCGCCGACTGGAACCACATGGTCAGGCCGAGTACGACCAACAGCACGCCGATGATCAGCGAACCGGACCCGGCCGTGGTGGCCATGGTCAGGCTCAGCGCGCCGAGCGAGAGATGGGCGTACGGGAAGTACGCGATGGGCAGTCCGGCCAGCAGTGTCAGCAGGCCCGCCCAGAACGGCCGCTGCCCGCGCCATACGCGGAAGCGGAACCGCCAATAGCCGAACCGGCCCCTCAGTCCGTGTGTCTCGGCGCTCATGGAAAACAGCTCCCTGGGACTGGCGTTTCTAGAAAGAGTCGGGGGTGAGGAAGGTGAGGGGCATCCCGTGCCCCCCACCCCCTCTGGTCAGGCTAGAAGCACTCGTACTTCGCGCCGGAGCCCATCTTCACCGACATGCTCAGCCCGCTGAGCTTGAAGGTGCCCGCGCTGGTCGCCCACGCGGTCTGCTGCACACCGGTGAGGTGAGCCTTCCGGGCCTCCTGGGCGAAGGAACCGGGGTCGGTCTTGTCACCGGTCTTGATGCCGGGGCCCTGCGTGGTGTCACCGGCGGCGACACCGATGTTGATGTCGGTGAACTCCGCATCGGCGTCGAGCTGGTCGAGGTCGATGTAGAGGTTCTTCGCCTCGACCTTCTTGCCGCCGTTGCCGGCGCCCAGCTTCAGCGTGACGTCGCCGATCGGCGTCGGCACGACCACGGACTGGCACAGACCGGTGATCGTGGCCGAGTCGAACGCGGAGACCGCGACCGGGATCGGCTTGCCGCCGTGCTGGACGTCGATGGCTCCGTACTGGACGAAGCCGTCACCCTGCAGGTCCTGGGCCTGGACCTTGAACTGCTGGCCCGAAACGCTGAACGAAGCGGCGAGCGCGCCCTGACCCAGGGCCACGCCTATCGCCGCGGTGGCCGCGACGCTGGGCACCATGACGACGGCGAACCGCTTCCATCTGGTACCGCCGCGGATGAGCGACTCCATGACTTTCCTCCTTCTCGGACGTACATCTCCGGCCGGAATCGTGGGGATTGCGGCGGGATGGGAGAAGTGCTACGTCCTCGGGAAGGAGAGCGCCGTATCGACGGCCGTCACGCGGGAAAGAGCGGACGACGCTGTCCGAAAAATCGGCGATCACCCCCGAGCGACAACCACACGGCCACGCTCTCGCGCAACCTGCTGGACAGGCCCCGCCGGACGGCAGAGACCCCCCTGTCCGCGGTCCGCGTCCGCTGCTGGCACAGCATCGGCGTCCCGGCCCGGTGGGGACCCGTTCGGCGATCGGACGGCTGGATGCCGACTGCTCGGCGACGGACCGGGCTTGGCCGATCGTGGTCCATTCGGCGCCGCTGCACAAGGGGCGTCGTTACTAGCGGGTAACGGTGCGATAACCCAGGAGATATGGTCTAGACCATAACCGCTACGCTGCGTAGTTGCGATGGGGGTGTGAAAATCACCCATCGTGTGATGGATCCGGACAGAGTCCTGTCACTCTCTTACCGGAAGTAACAGCGGCCGCGCTTCATCAAGATTTGGTAAAGCGCGGCCGGTCCTGATCGAGGCTCGAAATGGCTTTCGAGGCACGGCCACCTTACGTGATCAGGTCAGAACAGCACCCGTGCCAGCGCCGCACGCGCGGCCGTCACCCGGGGGTCGTCGGACCCGATCACCTCGAACAGCTCCAGCAGCCGCAGCCGCACGGTGTCGCGGTCCTCGCCCGCGGTGCGCCGCACGGTGTCCACCAGCCGGCCGAAGGCGTCCTCGACATGGCCGCCGACCAGGTCCAGGTCGGCCACGGCGACCTGCGCCGCCACGTCCGCCGGGGCGTCCGCCGCGGCCTTGCGGGCGGCCTGCGCGTCGACGCCCTGCACCCGCTGCAGCAACTCGGCCTGCGCCAGGCCCAGCTTCGCCTCGGTGTTGGCCGGCTCGTCCGAGAGCACGTTGCGGTACGCCTGGATCGCGCCACCGAGGTCGCCCTGGTCCAGCGCGTCGTGCGCCGCCGACAGCGCGAGCTCCTGCGGGGTGGGCGGCCGCTCCTCGGCGACCGGCGCCTCGACGCCGCCCTCGGCCGGTACGCCCGTGATGCCGAAGCGCTGCTCGGCCACGGCGACCAGCTGGTCCAGCACCTCGCGGATCTGGTCCTCGGGTGCGGCGCCCTGGAAGAGCGGCATGGCCTGGCCGGCCAGCACCGCGAACACCGCGGGGATGCCCTGCACGCCGAACTGCTGCACCAGCAGCTGGTTCGCGTACACGTCGATCTTCGCGACGACGATCCGGCCCGCGTAGGCGCCGGCGAGGTACTCCAGCGTGTCCTGCAACTGCACACTCGCGTCCGCGCGGTCGGTCCAGAAGTGGACGACGACCGGGACCTCGGTGGAGCGCTGCAGGACATCGCTCTCGAAGGTGGCCTCGGTGACCTCGGTCACCAGGGCGGGGGCGGCGGGCTCTCCCCCGTTGCGGGCGGCTTCCGCGCGGGCCTGCTCGGCCTTCGCCTTGGCCTCTCCGGCCGCCTTCACCGCGGCGAGGTCGACCACGCCGCTCATGGACATGTTCCGTGGCTGCATGAGACCAATCCTCCCCCCTCGTCGCGGTTCCCGGGGAATCGCCCCCCGAAAGCGCCACCTGCGGCGCGCGACGGTGACGCGCTGTCCGGCGCGAGGTCCACTCCCGCGCGGCGGCCGCCACCCTTTCGATACGACCCGTAGCGTAACTGTACGGCCGCACCATACGCAACGGGGATAGGGTTCCCAGCCATGTGCGCGCGTGAAACAGGCAGAAGGACCGGACGCCCTCGCAGTGCGGAGGCCGACCGGGCGATCCTGGACGCCGCGCGGCAGGCCCTGGTCGAGCTCGGCTGGGGCAAGCTCACCATGGGCGACGTCGCGGCCCGCGCGCGCGTCGCCAAGACCACCCTCTACCGGCGCTGGGCGAACAAGAACGAGCTCGCCGTGGACGCGGTCGCCGCGCTCTTCGACGAGCTCGAACTGCCCGACCGCGGCAGCCTGCGGGCCGACGTGGAGGGCGTGGTCCTGCAGTTCGCGGCCCTGCTGGAGCAGCCCGCCACCAAGACCGCGCTCATGGCGGTGGTCGCCGAGGCCACCCACGACGAGGCACTGCGGCAGCGGATCCGGGAGGCGATCGTCGACCGGCAGAAGCGCCTGGTCATCGAGGGCCGCCGGCGCGCCCAGGAGCGCGGGGAGATCCCGCCGGACGACGGCGACCCCGCGCCGCAGATCGACCTGATCTTCGACGTGATCGCGGGCGCCGTGGTGCACCGCGCGCTCGTCAGCTGCGAACCGGTGGACGCCGACTGGGCGGCCCGCTTCACCACCGTCCTGCTGGGCGGGCTCGCGGCGGCGTCAACGTCCTAGCCGTCGCCGGGAGTTCGGCTTCCCTTTGCTCGAAGGAGCCGCGGCACCTCTTGCCCGCATGGCATGTCATCGTCATGATTACCGGCGGGTCATCTACTCGCATAGACAACCCGGCGGCCAGGCATTGGCCGTTGCTCGGCGTTCCCTCGTTCCACCCTGTCAGCGCGCCCATTGATCGCTCGCCCCCAGGAGGATCGATCCACGTGAGACACCCTCACCCCGCTCGGCGCGGCGTCGTCGCCACCGTCGCCGCCTCGCTGATCGCCCTGACGGCCGCACAGAGCGCCACCGCGCTCCCCGCGTCCGCCACCCCGCGTGCCCACGCCCCGTCGTCCGCCGTCACCGTGGCGGAGGAACAGGCGGCGCGCGCCATCGCCGGCTCCCTCTCCGACGCCTCATGGCGCGCCCGCGTCCGCCACGCGGCGCTGACCTCGGACGAGGTGGCCGTCACCGAGCTCGCCGGCCCGCAGCTGCGGCCCGCGCTCGCCGACGCCGACCGGCGGATCGCCGCCGCCAAGGGCCTCGGCGCGGACGTCGGTTCCCTGCTGCGGCTGCGGCTCGGGGACGACTCGATGCGCGGGGCGCTGGCCTCCGGCGTCACCCCGTGGGTGGCCGCGGCCAGTTCCGACGAGGACGTCCGCACCGTCACCGCCTACGACAGCCGGGGCCGGGCCCACCGCCTCGACGCCCGCAGCGCTCCCACCCACCCGGTGTACGTCGTCGACATCGACGGCTCCAAGGCACTGGCCGCGGGTCTGGACGTCCTCCAGTCGGAGCTGGGCCGCCAGGGTCTGACCTCGTCCGCCCGGCGCCCCGCGGCGCCGTCCTCCGCCTCGGCGGCCGCGGCCGGCTTCTGGACCACGCGCATCACCCAGGTCCGGCTCTCCGACGACGAGGAGCCGTGGGTCAAGGGCGACGCCGAGATCTACACCCTCGTCACGGGATTCGGCCAGGACGGCCTCGTGCGGGTCGACCCCGTCGACATGCCGTACCTGGACAACGACGGGACGACGTACAGCCCGAACCAGATCCTGGTCAACTGGTCGCTGTACAAGTACAACCTCGCCGACGCCGTGATGATGGAGGACGACGGCAGCACCAACTACCGCGACCTGGCCAAGGCCATTGCGGGAATCCTGCTGACCATCGCCGACCAGGGCACCTACATCCCGCTGGTGAACGCGGTCCTGGACGCCATCCCGGACGACTGGTGGACGGACGACCCGGACTACGTCGACTCCTGGTACACGCTGGCGCAGAGCGACAACGGCACCCGCTACGGCGCCCGCGGCAACGGCTGGATGACCCTCCAGCCGTACTTCGTCGAGCAGTTCTGAGCAGCGTGCCCGCCGCCCCCGGGCTTTTGGGGGCGGCGGGCACGGCAGCGGGGCCCGGCGGGAACACGCGCTGTTCCCGCCGGGCCCCGCGCGGTTCGTCAGAAGCGCGCGGGCTCCGTGTAGCTGCCCCACTCGTCGCGCAGGGCCCCGCAGATCTCGCCCAGGGTGGCCTCGGCCCGCACCGCGTCCAGCATCGGCCCGATCATGTTGCTGCCGTCCCGGGCGGCGGTCAGCATCGCCTCCAGCGCCTTGCGGACGGCCGCGTCGTCCCGCTCGCCCTTGCGGCCGGCGAGCACGCGGACCTGCTCCCGCTCGACCTCGTGGCTGACCCGCAGGATCTCCAGGTCGCCCGTCACGGAGCCGGTGTGGCAGTTGACGCCGACGACCTTCTTGTCGCCCTTCTCCAGGGCGCGCTGGTACTCGAAGGCGGCCTCGGCGATCCGGCCGGTGAAGTAGCCGTCCTCGATGCCGCGCAGGATGCCCGAGGTGATCGGGCCCACCGCGTGCCTGCCGTCCGGCACGGCGCGGGCGCCGAGCTCCTTGATCTTGTCGAAGATCTTCTCCGCGTCCGCCTCGATGCGGTCGGTCAGCGCCTCGACGTACCAGGAACCGCCCAGCGGGTCGGCCACGTTGGCGACGCCGGTCTCCTCCATCAGCACCTGCTGCGTGCGCAGCGCGATCTCCGCCGCCTGGGCGCTGGGCAGCGCCAGCGTCTCGTCCAGGGCGTTGGTGTGCAGCGAGTTGGTGCCGCCGAGGACCGCGGCCAGGGCCTCGACGGCGGTACGCACGACGTTGTTGTACGGCTGCTGGGCGGTCAGCGAGACGCCGGCCGTCTGGGTGTGGAAGCGCAGCCACTGCGCCTTGTCGGTCTTCGCGCCGTACACGTCGCGCATCCAGCGGGCCCAGATCCGGCGCGCGGCGCGGAACTTGGCGATCTCCTCGAAGAAGTCCAGGTGGGCGTCGAAGAAGAAGGACAGGCCCGGCGCGAAGGTGTCGACGTCCAGACCGCGCGACAGGCCCAGCTCCACGTAGCCGAAGCCGTCGGCGAGGGTGTAGGCGAGCTCCTGCGCGGCCGTGGAACCGGCCTCGCGGATGTGGTAGCCGGAGACCGACAGCGGCTTGTACGCGGGGATGCCCGCCGCGCAGTGCTCCATCAGGTCGCCGATCAGGCGCAGGTGCGGCTCGGGGGCGAAGAGCCACTCCTTCTGCGCGATGTACTCCTTGAAGATGTCGGTCTGCAGGGTGCCGTTGAGCACGGCGGGGTCGACGCCCTGGCGCTCGGCGGCCACCAGGTACATGCAGAAGACCGGCACCGCGGGACCGGAGATCGTCATGGAGGTGGTGACGTCGCCGAGCGGGATGTCCTTGAAGAGGACCTCCATGTCGGCGGCGGAGTCGATGGCGACACCGCAGTGGCCGACCTCACCCAGCGAGCGGGGGTCGTCGGAGTCGCGTCCCATGAGGGTGGGCATGTCGAACGCGACGGACAGGCCGCCACCACCCGCCTCGAGGATCATCTTGTAGCGCTCGTTGGTCTGCTCGGCGTTGCCGAAACCGGCGAACTGGCGGATCGTCCACGTACGGCCCCGGTAACCCGTCGCGTGCAGACCGCGCGTGAAGGGGTACTCACCGGGCCAGCCGATCCGCTCGAAGCCGGGCACCTCGGCACCCGCGGGCGGGCCGTACACGGGCTCGACCGGGTCGCCGGAGAGGGTGGTGAAGTCGGCCTCGCGCTTGCGCGCGGTGTCGTAGCGCGCCTGCCAGCGGCTGCGCCCCTCCTCGATGGCTGCAGCGTCCATGCCGTGTCTCCGCCTCTCTCGCCTTCCGGGCCGGTCCCCGTACCACGAGGATGACCCCTACAAGGCGAAAATACTAGGACGTCCTAGTACCTGTCGACGGCGGAACCCCCCGTCCGTCGAACGAGGGGAGGAAACCGCAGGTCAGGCCGGTCTCAGACCTTGACGGGTTCACCCGCGGGGGCCACCAGCGGGGTGACCTCGCGGCTCACCTTGCGCTCGACGAAGAACGCGGCGGTGGGGATCGTCCCGGCCAGCAGCACCCACGCCAGCTTGCCGAGCGGCCACTTCGCCTTGGAGCCCAGGTCGAAGGCGAAGACCAGGTACAGGACGTACAGCCAGCCGTGGGCGATGCTGACGACCTTGGTGAAGCCCGCGGCGCCGTCGACCTCCAGCACGTACTTGGCGATCACGCCGATGGTCAGCAGCACCAGCAGCACGCCCGTCACGTAGGCGAGCACGCGGTACCGGGTCAGAACACTCTGCTTCATGCGGACGAGCGTAACCGGTGCGATTCCGGCGCTTCCCCCGGCCCCGGCCGTGGCGCGCGTCACTCCTCGAAGTCCCCCGCCGCTATGCGCAGCGGCCGCAGCAGGTCGAAGATCTCCGCGCACTGCTCGTCGTCGTACGCGCCGAGCCCGAACTTCATCCCCATGAGGTCCTCGGTGGCGGCCTCGCACACCTCGCGGCCCTTGACGGTGATGGAGGCGAGCGTGCCGCGCCCGTCGTTGGGGTTGGGCCGCTTGGCGACGAAGCCGGCGGCGACCAGCCGGTCGACGGTGTTGGTGACCGAGGTGGGGTGCACCATGAGGCGTTCGCCGATCTTGGACATCGGCAGCTCGCCCTCCTTGCTGAAGGCCAGCAGCACCAGGGCCTCGTAGCGCGCGAAGGTCAGCCCGTAGGGCTTGACGACGGAGTCGACCTGGGAGAGCAGGATCTGCTGGGCGCGCATGATCGACGTGATCGCGACCATCGAGGGCACGCGCCCCCAGCGCCGGGTCCAGATGTCGTCCGCACGGGCGATGGGGTCGAAGGGCAGGCTCAGCGGCTTGGGCACAGGCCCGAGCCTACCCGTCGGTCACATGCTGGGCAGCCGCGTCTCGCGGGGCGGGACGCCGCGCCTCACCGGCGCCACGGTGCGCGTGATCATACGCCGGGCTCCCGTCACACGTATTACCGCGGTGTTTCAGCCACCCGGGCCGCGGATCGTGACCGGAAAGTCGCCCTCCCCGGGGAGGGTTTCCCCTACTCGTGGGACGGAGTTGTCACCCTTTGGGCCGGGAGATGGCCGCATGGGCCGGGGCCACCGTCGCACGAACCGGCCAATGCATGAAGTGCACCTGTCATTAACCCGTCGTTCGGTGCGAGGCTCCTTGCCGCGCGGAACACCGCGCGTCCCCCACACCGCTCCGGGCGCCCACCTGCCCGGAGTCCTCGCCCGTCGCCCCCACGCGACGGGACCCAAGGAGTCACATTGCGCAAGAAGCTGGCATTCGGCACCCTTGCCGCCGCCTCGGCGCTCCTGGCCGGCGGTCTCCAGTCCTTCGCCGCGAACGCCCAGAGCGCCCCCACCGCTCCGGCCCTCGCCGCCGCCCACGCGCAGGCCCTGTCCGACGCCCGCGGCAAGGCCGCCGGCCTCGCCGGGAGCCTCGGGCTCGGCGACCGCGAGCAGCTGACCGTCAGGGACGTCGTCGTCGACCCCGACGGCACCCGTCACCTGCGCTACGACCGCACCTACGCCGGCCTGGAGGTGCTCGGCGGCGACCTGGTGGTGCACCAGGACAAGAGCGGCGCCACCCGGTCCGTCTCGCGCGCGGTCACCGCGAGGATCGCGCCCGCCACGCTCACGCCCTCCGTCACGGCCGCGGCCGCCGAGGAGAAGGCCGCGGCGATGGTCAAGGGCCTGCTGAAGACCCCGCTGGTCAAGGGCGAGGAGCCGCTGAAGGCGGTCGGGCAGGCCGCGGCCCCCGAGAAGGTCGTCTGGGCCGTCAGCGGCACGCCCCGCCTGGCGTACCGGACCGTGGTCCACGGCACCCAGGCCGACGGCACCCCCAGCGCGCTGAACGTCATCACCGACGCCGCCACCGGCGCCGTGATCCAGGCCTACGAGGGCATCCAGACCGGCAGCGGCACCGGCGTCCACGTGGGCTCGGTCCCGCTGACCACCACGAAGTCCGGCAGCACCTACACCCTCAAGGACGCGAGCCGCGGCGGCATCTACACCACGGACCTGAACAACCGCACCAGCGGGACGGGGACGACCTTCTCCGACACCGACGACGTCTGGGGCAACGGCTCCGCCTCCAACCGCCAGTCGGCGGCCGTGGACGCGCAGTTCGGCGCGGCGGCGACGTGGGACTTCTACAAGAACACCTTCAGCCGCTCCGGCATCCGCAACGACGGCAAGGGCTCCCTGTCGCGCGCCCACTACGGCAGCAACTACGTCAACGCCTTCTGGGACGACAGCTGCTTCTGCATGACCTACGGCGACGGCTCGGGCAACACCCACCCGCTGACCGCACTCGACGTCGCGGGCCACGAGATATCCCACGGCGTCACCAGCGCCACGGCCGGCCTGACCTACTCCGGCGAGTCCGGCGGCCTCAACGAGGCCACCTCCGACATCTTCGGCACCATGGTCGAGTTCTACGCCAACCTGGCCTCCGACACCCCCGACTACCTCATCGGCGAGAAGATCGACATCAACGGCGACGGCAGCCCGCTGCGGTACATGGACAAGCCGTCCAAGGACGGCGCCTCCGCCGACTACTGGTCGTCCTCGGTGAAGAACCTCGACGTCCACTACTCGTCGGGCGTGGCCAACCACTTCTTCTACCTGCTCTCGGAGGGCAGCGGCGCCAAGACCGTCAACGGCGTCAGCTACAACAGCCCGACGAAGAACGGCTCCACCGTCACCGGCATCGGCCGCGCCAAGGCCGCCGCCATCTGGTACCGCGCGCTGACGGTGTACTTCACCTCGTCCACCAACTACACCAAGGCCCGCACCGCGACCCTGAACGCGGCCAAGGACCTGTACGGCAGCGGCTCCGCCGAGTACAACGCGGTCGCCGCCGCGTGGACCGGGGTCAACGTCACCTGACCCGGGGCCGGTTGACCCGACCGGCACCCCCATCACCCGTGGTGCCGCGGACCGCCCCATACGGTCCGCGGCACCACGAGCACGCGTACCCGCCCCGGCCC
>NZ_JARAVO010000080.1:0-36482 GCF_033792805.1 Streptomyces sp. PA03-1a | reverse complement strand
GGGGGTTGCCGGCGCCCCCGGCCGCCGGCCACCCCCTGCGCAAGCTCGGGCTGGCCGTGATCCTCGCCGTCGAGATCATGGATCTGCTCGACGCCACGATCGTCGGCGTCGCCTCGCCCTCGATCCGCGCCGACTTCGGCGGCAGCTCCACGCAGATCCAGTGGATCACCGCCGCCTACACGCTGGCCTTCTCCGTGCTGATGATCACGGGGGCGCGGCTCGGCGACATCGTGGGCCGCCGCCGGATGTTCCTCGTCGGGCTCGCCGGGTTCACGGTGTGCTCCGCGCTGTGCGCGGCCGCGGGCTCCGCGGGGATGCTGATCGGCGGGCGGGCCGCGCAGGGGCTGTTCGCCGCCATGATGGTGCCGCAGGGGCTCGGCATCCTGCGCCAGATGTTCCCGCCGAAGGAGCAGGGGGCGGCCTTCGGCGCTTTCGGGCCGGTCATGGGGCTCGCCGCGGTCGCCGGGCCGGTGCTCGGCGGTTTCCTCACCGACGCCGACCTGTTCGGCTCCGGCTGGCGCTCGGTGTTCCTGATCAACGTCCCGCTCGGCGCCGTCGCCTTCGCCGTCGCGCTGCGCATCCTGCCCGAGGGCCGCTCGCCGCACGCGCCGCGGCTGGACCTGCCGGGGTCGGCGCTGGTCAGCCTCGGGGTGCTCATGCTGGTGTACCCCCTGGTCCAGGGCCGCGACCTGGGCTGGCCGCTGTGGACGTACCTGTCGATGGCGGGCGCGGTCCCGGTGCTCGGCCTCTTCGCCTGGTACCAGCGGCGGCTGGTGGCGCGGGGCGGTTCCCCGCTCGTCGAGCCGGGGCTCTTCCGCCACCGCGGCTTCTCCGCCGCGCTCGTGGTGGGCGTGGCCTTCTTCGCGGCGATCAGCGGGCTGATGCTCGTGCTCACCCTGCACCTGCAGGTCGGGCTCGGCTACAGCGCCCTGCACGCCGGGGCGTCGATGATCCCCTGGTCCGCCGGCACGGTCGTCGGCGCGGTCCTCTCCGGTGCCGTCCTCGGCCCGAAGTACGGCCGGCGCACCATCCAGGCCGGCTTCGCGCTGTCGGCGGTGGCCGTCGCCGCGCTGGCGCTCACCGTGCACCTGGCGGGCCAGGGGGCCACCACCTGGCAGCTGCTGCCCGCCCTCCTGCTGAACGGCTTCGCGATGGGCCTGGTCATGGCGCCGTTCTTCGACATCGCCCTCGCCGACGTCGAGGAGCGCGAGACCGGCTCGGCCTCGGGTGTCCTCAACGCCGTGCAGCAGCTGGGCGGTTCGGTCGGTGTCGCGGTGCTCGGCACGGCGTTCTTCTCGTACGCGGCCGACGGGGGCACGGTGCCCGCGACCCAGTGGACGGCGCTCATGGCCGCGGCCGCGTTCGTCGCGGCCCTGGCGGCCGCCTTCCTGATGCCCCGCCGCGCCCGCGAGGGCGCGACGGGACACTGAAAGAGCACCTGCCTCAGGCGGTGTGCAGGGTCAGGCCGTAACGGGCCAGGATCGGGTTGACGGGCTGGAACCAGGTCTCGCCTCCGGAGGAGCAGTTGCCCCAGCCTCCGGAGGTGACGCCCTGGGCCTGGTCGCCGCTGATGAACGAGCCGCCGGAGTCGCCCGGTTCCGCGCACACGTTCGTCTTCGTCAGGCCGTACACGCTGCCCTGGCTGTAGTTCACGGTCTCGTTCTTCGCCAGGAGGGTGCCGCAGTGCCAGTGCGTGGTCGACCCGGACCGGCAGACCGACGCCCCCACCGGCGCCTCGGCGGAGCCGCGCACCAGGGCGTCGGGGACGGTGCCCCAGCCCAGCACCACCGGAACCGTCCACCAGCCGCTGCCGACGTTGACCCAGCCGTAGTCGTTGCCGGGGAACGTGCCGCCCTGGAAGGCGCCGACGTAGGAGCCGTCCCAGCCGTACACGGCGGCGCCGGGCTGGGCGCAGTGCCCGGCGGTGACGAAGCCGCCGTACACCGAGAAACCGATGGAGCAGCGGATGTTGTGGCTGTAGTACGGGTCCCCGCCGACCGTCCCCGCGGAGAGCGTCGCCGGTGCCTGCGCGGCCCGGCGTACCGAGGTGACGACGGCGCCGGGTGCGGCCCGGCGGGCGGAGGCGACGAAGGCGCGCACCGCCGCGGTGTCCCGCGCGCCCGCGCGGACGTCGACGACGACGCGGTTGGCCCGCGGGTCGACGCGCCAGCCGGTCACGGCCGCCGGAGCGGCCCCCGCCCTGGCCCGGCGGTCCAGGACCGCCTTCGCCGCGTCGAGTTCGCCCGCGGAGTGCTCGACGACCCGTACGGCCGCCCCGGTCCCACGGACGGCCGCGGCCTTGCGTTCGCCGGTCACGGCGACGACGAGGGCGCCCGTGCGCGCGTCGAACCAGGACCCGCCGTAGTCCGCGCCCGCGGCACGCCGGGCGGCGGGCTCCAGACGGGTGGCGGCGGCCTCGTCGCGCAGGCGTTCGCGCGCCTGCGCCTCGCTCAGGCCCAGGTCTCCGGCGAGGGCCCGGACGAGCCCGGCGGACGGCGTGCCGGCGGCGGAAGCGGGTGCGCTCCCCGTGGCGGGAGAGGCGGCGGCGGGAGTGAGCGCGGTGGAGGTCGCGCCCAGTCCCGCCAGGACGAGCAGCACGGACAGGGCGGCACGCGCGCTGATCCTGCGTCTCATGGCAGTTCCCCTAACTGGTGTGGGAGGAAGTGGTGCAGGGGAGGTCGTGAGAGCGCTCTCAAAACTGACGTCGTCGCGAGCCTAGAGGTGACGATTGGTCATGTCCATACCAATCGCTCGGCGCACGCGTGCGGGCCCGGTGACGCACGGCACCCGCCGCGCCTAGACTGACCATCCTCGAACCGCGTTGTGACCTGGCAGAACGCCGCCCCGGAGCCGATCGGCGCCAGTTGGGAGTCAGTCCGTGTTCTACTACGTGCTCAAGTACGTGGTCCTCGGCCCGCTGCTGCGGGTGCTGTTCCGCCCGAGGATCGAGGGCATGGAGAACATCCCGGAGGAGGGCGCGGCGATCGTCGCGGGCAACCACCTGTCGTTCTCCGACCACTTCCTGATGCCCGCGATCCTGCCGCGCCGGATCACCTTCCTGGCGAAGGCCGAGTACTTCACCGGAACCGGCATCAAGGGACGGCTGACCGCGGCGTTCTTCCACAGCATCGGGCAGATCCCGGTCGACCGCTCCGGCGGGAAGGCGGGCGAGTCGGCGGTCCGCGAGGGGCTGAAGGTGCTCGCCAAGGGCGAGCTCCTCGGCATCTACCCCGAGGGCACCCGCTCCCACGACGGACGCCTCTACAAGGGCAAGGTCGGCGTGGCCACCATGGCCATCCGCGCCGGGGTCCCGGTGGTCCCGTGCGCGATGATCGGCACGTACGAGATCCAGCCCGCCGGCCGGCGGCTGCCGCGCATCAAGCCGGTGACGATCCGCTTCGGCGCGCCGCTGGAGTTCTCCCGCTTCGAGGGGATGGACAACGAGCGCTTCGTGGTGCGCTCGGCCACGGACGAGATCATGTACGCCATCCTCGGCCTGTCCGGCCAGGAGTACGTCGACCGGTACGCCTCCGAGGTCAAGGCGGAGCAGCAGGGCCAGTCCGGCATCGGCTCCCGGCTGCGCCGCAGCGCCTGACCGGTCGCACCCTGGGCGGTTGCGCCCTGGGCGGTTGCGCCCTGGGCGGATCCGCGCACGGCGAACGGGCCTGGCCCCGCCGTCACCGGCCGCCTAGCGTCGCCGTCATGACGAGGACTGCGTTCGTGATCGGGGCGACGGGACAGATCGGCCGGGCGTCGGTACGCGCCCTCGCCGAGGACGGCTGGGAGGTGCGGGCCGCCTCCCGCGGGGGCGGCGGTGACGTGGACTGGCCCGACGGGGTACGGCCGGTGGCCGTGGACCGCGAGGACACGGCGGCCCTGGCGTCGGCGCTCGGCGAGGGCTGCGACGTGCTGCTGGACTGCGTCGCCTACGGTCCGGAGCACGCGCGGCAGCTGACGGACCTGGCGGACCGGATCGGCTCCGCGGTCGTCGTGTCCAGTTGCTCCGTCTACGAGGACGGCCGCGGCCGCAGCCTGGACACCGACGGGGAGCCCGGCGGCGCGCCCGTCTTCCCGGTGCCCGTCACGGAGGCACAGCCGGTGCTGGCCCCGGGCGAGGGCGGCTACTCGCCGCGCAAGGTGGCGCTGGAGCGCGACCTCCTCGCGGCTGAGGGACGGTTGCCCGTCACGCTGCTGCGCGCCGGGGCCGTCCACGGCCCGCACAGCCTGCGGCCCAGGGAGCTGTACTTCGTCAAGCGGGCCGTGGACCGGCGGCCGTTCCGGGTGCTCGCGTACGGCGGGGAGAGTCGCTTCCACCCGGTGCACGCCGCGAACCTCGCCGAACTGGTGCGGCTGGCCGCCCGCCGCCCGGGCTCCCGTGTGCTCAACGCCGGTGACCCGTACGCCCCGACGGTGGCGGAGATCGCGGACGCCGTCGGCGCGGTGCTGGGCCACGAGACGGAGACGTACACCGTGGACGGCCCTCCCCCGGCGAAGAACGTCGGCGACACCCCGTGGACCACGGCCCACCCCTTCGTGCTCGACATGTCGGCCGCGGAGCGCGAGCTGGGCTACCGCGCCGTGACCGGCTACGTGCAGTCGCTGCCGGAGAACGTGGCCTGGCTGGTCGAGCGGCTCGGCGGGCGGGACTGGCGGGAGGCCTTCCCCGTCCTGGCGTCGACGTACGACCGGTTCGGCGACCTGTTCGACTACGCGGCCGAGGACCGCTGGCTGGCCTCCGGAAAACCGCTCGCCGCGCCCTGAGAGCCCCACTAGCCTCGGGGCGTGGGAAAGGACCGGACATGAGTGCGCGGCTGCGGGCCCTCGCCAAGGAGACGGAAGGCCTCGTCGCGACCGGCCGGTACCGCACGGCACGCGGCGTGGAGGTGGCGATCGGGGAGGCCGTCGCGCGGGCCGTGCGGGGGACGCGGATGTACGGCCCCGGGCCCGTCGATCCCGGCCCCCGCACGGAACGCACCGGGCCCACGGCCTTCGAGGTGACCGGCGAGGACAGCCTGCAGGCCGCGCGCCGCCTGGTGCGGCAGGCACCGGGGGTCCCGGTCGCCGTGCTGAACTTCGCCTCGGCGCGCAACCCCGGCGGCGGCTACCTCAACGGGGCGCAGGCCCAGGAGGAGGCGGTGTGCCGCGCGTCGGCGCTGTACACGACGCTGCTCACGGCGAGGCAGTTCTACGACTGGCACCGGGCCGACCGCAGCCCCTTCTACAGCGACCGGGTGATCCACTCCCCCGCCGTCCCGGTCTTCCGCGACGAGCACGGCGTCCTGCTGGACGAGCCCTTCGAGGCCGGCTTCCTCACCTCCGCCGCGCCGAACGCGGGGGTGATCGCCCGCCAGGACCCCGGCGCCACGGACCGGGTGCCGGCCGCCCTGACGGCGCGGGCGGGCAGGGTGCTCGAGGTCGCCGCGGCGCACGGCTACCCCTGCCTGGTGCTGGGCGCCTGGGGCTGCGGGGTGTTCCGCAACGACCCGGCCGCGGTCGCGGCCGCCTTCCGCGAGCACCTCTGGCCGGGCGGCCGGTTCGCGGACCGCTTCGGCCGGGTCGTCTTCGCCGTACTGGACCGGCGCGCGGACTCGCCCACCCGAGCGGCCTTCGCCGCCGCCTTCCCCGGGTAGAGGAGTCCCATGAGCGACAAACGCAACATCGACACCGTGATGGACGCCGTGGACCAGAAGTGGATGCCGCACGTCCTCGCCGAGGTCAACGACTACGACGTGAAGGTGGCCAACGTCGAGGGCGACTTCACCGAGCACGCGCACGCGGACACCGACGAGTTCTTCCTCGTCCTCGCCGGCCGTCTGCACCTGGAGCTGCCGGACCGTACGGTGACCCTCGGCCCGCACGAGGTGTTCACCGTGCCCCGCGGTGTCCCGCACCGCCCGCGCGCCGAGGAGGGCACCCGCATCCTGATGTTCGAGCCGCGCGGCACGGTCAACACCGGCGACGGCAACGAGGGCACGGGCACGACCGGGGTACGGCTCGGATAGCCGGACGGGCCCGGAACGCCGGACGGCCCCGCCGCGCCCCTGTGGGCGCCGCGGGGCCGTCCGCCTGTGTACCGCGGAGGGTCAGCTCGTGGGCGGCACCGGCGTGGCGTGCGGGGCGCACGTCACGTCGGACCGGTCGAGCCTGCCCGTCACGAAGTAGCCGGTGACCCGGTCGTTGATGCAGGGGTTGACCAGGCCGGTGACGCCGTGCGAACCGGCGCCCTTCTCGGTGATCATGAGCGAGCCCTTGAGCCGCTTGTGCAGCTCCACGGCGCCGGTGTACGGGGTCGCCGCGTCACGGGTGCTCTGGACGATCATGACGCGCGGCAGGCCGTGGCCGGTCCGCACTTCCACGGGGTTCTGCTGCGGGACGCCCCAGGTGGCGCACGGCAGGTTCATCCACGCGTTGGACCAGGTCAGGAACGGGTACTTGGCGTGCAGACGGGTGTTGTCGCGGTCCCAGGTGCGCCAGTCACGGGGCCACTTGGCGTCGGTGCACTCCACCGCCGTGTAGACCGCGTTGCCGTTCTCCGAGGAGATGTTGCCCGCGGTGTCCGACAGGTCGGGCGCCGCGGCGTCGACCAGCGCCTGGGTGTCACCCGCGAGGTAGGCGCTCCAGATCCCGGCCACGGCCGCCCACGACGAGTCGTAGTACGGCGCGCTCTGGAAGAGGCCGAGCAGTTCGGCCGGGCCCACGACCCCGCCGATGGGGTGCGCCTTGGCGGCGGCCCGCAACTGCTCCCACTTCGCCTGGACCTTCGCCGGGGTGTTGCCGATGTGGTAGACGGAGTCGTAACTGGCGACCCAGGCCTTCCAGTCGTTCCAGCGGCCCTCGAAGGCGACGTCCTGGTCGAGGTTGTTCCGGTACCAGATCTGGTCGCGGGACGGGTTGACGACGCTGTCGACGACCATGCGGCGCACGTG
Organism: Streptomyces sp. PA03-1a; assembly: GCF_033792805.1. NCBI lineage: Bacteria > Bacillati > Actinomycetota > Actinomycetes > Kitasatosporales > Streptomycetaceae > Streptomyces > Streptomyces sp. PA03-1a. The sequence goes on along the minus strand of NZ_JARAVO010000080.1, from coordinate 29,556 downwards.
CGACGGGAAGAGCGTGGCGTAGACGGCGCCGAGGTAGGTGCCGTAGGAGACACCGAGATAGTTGAGCTTGCGCTCGCCGAGGGCGGCGCGGACGACGTCGAGGTCGCGGGCGGTGTTGGCCGTCGTCATCTGCGACAGCATCGCGGCACCGGTGCGCTCCTTGCAGCCTTCCGCGTACTCGGCGGCCAGCTTGCGCTGCGCCCGCTTGTCGGCCTCGCTGTCGGGAACCGGGTCGGCCTTGGGGGCCTTCACGAACTCCTGCGGGTCGGCGCAGGAGATGGGCGCCGAGTGGCCGACACCGCGCGGGTCGAAGCCGACGAAGTCGTAGGCCTTGGCGGTCGCCGCCCAGATCGGGTTCTTGGTCGTCACGCGGAGCGGGAACCGCATTCCGGAGCCACCAGGCCCGCCCGGGTTGTAGATGAGGGCGCCCTGGCGCTCGGCGGCGGTGCCGGTGTTGCCGATGCGGTCCACGGCGATCTTGATCGTCTTGCCGAAGGGCTTGGCGTAGTCGACCGGAACGGTCACCCAGCCGCACTGGACGGGGTTCGCGATGCCCCAGTCTGCCGGGCACGCGGCCCAGTCGATGCCCTTCTTCGCCGCGTGCGCGGCGGCGATCCGGACGCCGCGGGCCTCGGCGGCGCCGCTGTGTCCGTGGGCCTTCGGCGCGCTGCGGGCGACCGCGGTCTGCGGTGCCGCCGTGGCGACGGTGCCGGCTATCAGGGCCGCGGTCAGCCCGAGCACGGCCGTGCGTCTCACCATGAACTCCCCCTGCTGTTGGTGCCGCTCGTGGCGGCCTGAACGCAACTGCAGGGGGATCCTTTCGTCCCGGAGGCCCCGGGGAGAAGATCTTATGAGTGTTTCTTTACCAACGCATAAGGCGGGAGCTCCGGTTGGCGGCGTGCGCGGGTCACCGGACCGTCGCCGGCCGGCTCCGGCTGGACGAGGGCCGCCAGGTGGAAGGGGTGGCCCGGGAGTTCGGCGACCCGGGGTTCGCCGTCGGGGTCGTGGCCGGGGCCTCGCCCCTGGCGGCCGGCGCCCGGACGGCGAGGGCCCTGGCACGGCTGCGGGAACTGCGCCCGCGCGCCCGGGTGACGCTGCGGGAGCTGGACCGCGCGGAGGTCGTCACCGGGGTGGCGGCAGGAGGGCTCGACGTCGGGCTGGTCGACGGCGCGGCGGCGTCCGGCGATCCGCTGCGGCTGCCGAGGCCGGCCCGCTGCACGCGGTGCGCTGCTCCGAGGAGGACCTGACGGTGGTCCTGGCGGAGGATCATCCGCCGGCCCGCCGGCCCCGCCGGCGGGGAGTGCGGCTGGCCGGACCTCACGGACGCCCTGTGGGTCGACGCGCCGGCCGCCGCGCTGCCACCGGCGCTGCTGCATCCGGCCGCGGCCGGGACGGCTTCCGGGCGGGCGTGCGGCACGAGGGGCCCGAGGTCTGGACGGTGACTCGTCAGGTCGGGGCTCGGTCCGGCGCTGCTGCCGTGCTCCGCGGCCGCGGGGGGGGCGCCCGGCGTCGCCGTGGTGCCGCTCACCGCACCGCGGCTGGTCCACCGTACGGAGGTGCTGCACCGCGGCGGCGCGGGCCGGGCGGCTGTGCTGACCGGCCTGCTGACCAGGGCGCCCGGCCCGCAGCGGCCGACGGGGCTCACCCGTTCGGCCCAGTGCCTTTTGCCCCGCCCAGGTGACGGCCGCACAGTCGAGGGACGGCGGTATCTGGGCGCCCCATCCCCCGGGGTGGACGAGGCGGTCCCCCGGGCGACCGTCCCGGGACCCGCGCTCGACGGCCCCTGCCACGCGACTCCCGCGCCGCCCCGTGCGATCGAACGGCCCGCCCGGGCCCCACGCCACCGTCCTGAGCGCGGCTGCGGCGTGCGCACGGTCCTCGCGCCCCCAAGGATCGAGGTCCCATGGACAGCACACCGAAGACACGCGTCGTTCTGCGGATTCGCCTGCACGAGGGCAAGGGGGATCAGTATGCGGCGGCATACGACCTCGTGCACCAAGGCATCGTCTCGGCAGACGGCTTCATCAGCTCGCAGCTGTGCCGGTCCCACGCGGACCCGGACAGCTGGATCGTGACCAGCGAGTGGCGGTCGCTCGACCAGTACCTCGCCTACCTGGCGAGCGAGGACTTCAAGGCGCGGCGGGTCGGGCTGCGCGAGTGCATCGTGGAGCACGAGTCGACGCAGTACGCGGTCGTCGCCGACGTGAAGCCGTGACGCCGTGAAGGCCCCGGCCCCGGGGACGGTAGCCGCCCCCGGGGCCGGTCCGCGTGCGCGTCAGCGCCAGCGGTACAGCTCCTTGAGCCGGTTCACGACGATGTTGAAGCGGCCCCGGTCCAGCGCGCAGGCCTCGCGGCGCATGCCGTCGGGGTGGACGCGCAGCACGCGGTCGACGTTCACCCAGGACGGGCGGCCGGACTTGTCCCACGGGCCGGAGCCGATGGCGACCCACTCCCGGTCGTCGTTGTGCTCCTTGCTGGACAGCTGCACGGCGAGCAGCGTGTCGGTCCGCTCGCGCGCGACGACGAGGACCGGACGGTCCTTGCCGCGGCCGTCGTTCTCCTCGTAGGGCACCCACGTCCAGACGATCTCGCCCGGGTCGGGGTCGCCGTCGTGGGCGGGTGCGTACTCGGTGCGGACGGGGCCGACCTGCTCCGGCTGGGCCTCGGTGGTCGCACTGGGGCCGTAACGGCCCGGGTTCTCGGTGTCTATCGACGTCACGGGGCCACGCTAGCCGACAGGATGCGGCGCAGGCACAGCCCGTCCGGCGCGAGCGCGGTCAGCAGCGCGGCGGGACCGGCGAGCGGGGTCAGCACGGCCTCGCCCTGTTCTGCGTCCCGCACCGGCACCCGTGCCTCCACCGGCTTGTCCGTGAACGCGGGGTCCACGACCAGCAGTTGGCCCGCCGCCCGGTGCGTGTGCAGGACGGCGGGCCCTGACCAGCCCGCCGCGCCCGGCCCGAAGGAGAGCTGCTGGTCCAGCAGCGGACGGCCCCCGACCCGTACCGTGAGGCGGGTGGTGAGCCCGCCCGGCCGCTCCCCCGCCCGGCCGAGGATCTGCTCCTCGCGCAGCACGAGGCGGGCGCCCGGGGCGAGTTCGGCCGTCGTGGTCATGAGCAGGTCGCTGCCCTCCGCGGCGATCAGCGGCTCCGGCAGCCAGTGCAGCACGGCGTCCTCGCCGACGGTGAGCCGTACGTCGTACCGCGCCTGCTCCCCGCCCCGTCCGGGCAGCGACACGGTGGCCGCCGCCGCGTCCACGTGGAGCACGGCGCCGGGCCGGGCGGTGACGTGCACGGCCAGCCGGTCGCCGCCCAGCGGCGCGCTCATGGCGCCGACGACCGTCACCCGGGCCGCCCGTGCGTCGGCGGACCGCGTACGGCGCAGCGCGAGCGGCCCCTCCCCGGTGAGTTCGGGCAGTGCGGTGCCGCCGCGGCCGTCCGGGACGGCGGTGATCCGGGCGGTGGCGTGGACGCCGCTCACGCGGGGACCGCCGCCCAGGCCGTCAGCCGCGTACGGATCCACTCGGCGACGGGGGCGACGCCGTTCTCGGCGACGAGGGAGGTGAAGACCACCGGCAGGTCGCCGCGCTGCCGCTTCGCGTCGCGCGCCATGCGGCCGAGGTCCGAGCCGACGTACGGGGCGAGGTCGGTCTTGTTGACGACCAGCAGGTCCGCGGTGGTGACCCCGGGGCCGCCCTTGCGCGGGATGTCGTCGCCGCCGGCCACGTCGATCACGAAGACCTGGGCGTCGACCAGGCCCTTGGAGAAGGTGGCGGTGAGGTTGTCGCCACCGGACTCCACGAGGACGAGGTCGAGCGGCCCGACGCTGTCCTCCAGGTCCTCGACGGCCTCGAGGTTGGCCGAGATGTCGTCGCGGATCGCGGTGTGCGGGCACGCACCGGTCTCCACCGCGGCGATCCGCTCGGGCGGCAGGACGGCTTTGCGCAGGAGGAAGTCGGCGTCCTCGCGGGTGTAGATGTCGTTGGTCACGACGGCGATGGACAACTCCTCGCGCAGCGCGCGGCACAGCGCGGCGACGGTGGCGGTCTTGCCCGAGCCGACCGGGCCGCCGAGGCCGATGCGCAGGGCGCGGCGGCTGCCGTCGGGGCGGGCGGTGGGGGTGGCCCAGGTGTGCCGTTGCGGGAAGACGGTGTGGTCGTGGTCGAGGTGCATGAGGGGGTCCCCCTAGGAGGCGAAGAGGCGGACGGGCCACCCGGCGTGGGCCTCGGCGTACACGTCGAGCAGCGGCGCGGAGGCGGCGGGCAGGGCGTCGGTGCCCTCGGTGAGGCAGCGGTGGGCGGCGTCGGCGGCCCGGCCGGCGACCTCGTCCAGGTCCGGGGCGAGCCGGGCCAGCACGGCGGTCACCGCGAACGGGTCGAGGCTCAGCAGGCGTACGGCGGCGGTGGCCGGGCCGGTCACGGCCTCGTACGCCGCCGCGTGGGCGGCGTCCAGCGGGGTGAGGCCGGCGGCCCGGGCGGTCACGCCGAGCACGACGGGCTGGTGGGCCCCCCGCGGCCGGGCGGCGGCGAGCGCGTCGAGCGCGGGCGACGGCCAGGCGGCGCGGGCGGCCCGCGTCATCTGGCGGCCGAGGCGGCGGGCGGTCTGCCGCAGCGCGGGCGAGGGGGTACGGGCGTCGGCGGCCTCGTCCAGTGCGAGCGGGTCGGCGCCCGCGGCGGCCGCGGCGGCGAGCGCCGCGGCCACCAGGCCCGTGGTGTGCAGCCTGCCCCGGCAGAACTCCTCGAGCGTGTCGGGGCCGGTGATGCGGCCCGCCGTGACGGCCGCCTCGGCCCCTCCGGAGTGGGCGTGGCCCCCGGCGGGGAAGCGGCCGTCGGCGAGCAGCAGCAGCGCGGCGCGGTTCATCGTCCCCCTGCTCCGTTCAGAACAGGAAGTACCGCTGGGCCATGGGGAGTTCCACGGCCGGGGCGGGTTCGACGACGTCTCCGTCGATGCGGACGGTGAAGGTGTCGGGGTCGACCTCGACGTGCGGCATGGCGTCGTTCTCGCGCATGTCCGCCTTGGTGACGCGCCGGGTGTCGCGGATCGGGAGGAACCGCTTGCCGAGGGCGAGGCGTTCGGGGAGGCCTTCGTCGAGGGCGGTGTGCGTCACGAAGGTGAAGGAGTTGGCGGCGGGAGCGCGGCCGATCGCGCCGAACATCGGGCGCGGCAGGACCGGCTGGGGGGTCGGGATGGAGGCGTTGGCGTCGCCCATCTGCGCGTAGGCGATCTGGCCGCCCTTGAGCACGAGGTGCGGTTTGACGCCGAAGAACGCCGGGTCCCACAGCACCAGGTCGGCGAGCTTGCCGCTCTCGACCGAGCCGATCTCGCCGTCGAGGCCCTGGGCGACGGCGGGGTTGATGGTGTACTTGGCGACATATCGACGTGCGCGCAGGTTGTCGGCCCGTCCGTCGCCGGGCAGGGCCCCGCGCCGCCGCTTCATGACGTGCGCGGTCTGCCAGGTGCGCAGGACGACCTCGCCGACCCGTCCCATGGCCTGCGAGTCCGAGGAGATGATCGAGATCGCCCCGAGGTCGTGCAGGACGTCCTCGGCCGCGATCGTGCCGGGCCTGATCCGCGACTCGGCGAAGGCGAGGTCCTCGGGCACGGAGGGGTTGAGGTGGTGGCAGACCATCAGCATGTCGAGGTGCTCCTCGACGGTGTTGACGGTGTGGGGCCGGGTCGGGTTGGTCGAGGACGGCAGGACGTTGGGGTGGGCGACGACGGTCATGATGTCCGGCGCGTGCCCGCCGCCCGCGCCCTCGGTGTGGTACGCGTGGATGCCCCGGCCGGCGATGGCGGCGAGGGTGTCCTCGACGAAGCCGGCCTCGTTGAGGGTGTCGGTGTGGACGGCGAGCTGGGCGCCGGTCGCCTCGCACACCGTCAGGCAGGCGTCGATGGCGGCCGGGGTGGCGCCCCAGTCCTCGTGGATCTTGAAGCCGACGGCCCCGCCCCGCAACTGGGAGAGCATCGCCTCGTGGGAGACGGTGTTGCCCTTGCCGAGCAGGCCGATGTTGACCGGGTAGTGCTCCAGCGCCGCGAACATCCGCGCCAGGTGCCAGGGCCCCGGCGTGATGGTGGTGGCCTTGGTGCCCTCGGCCGGGCCCGTGCCGCCGCCGACGAGCGTGGTGATGCCGGCGGCCAGCGCCTCGTCCACGATCGTCGGGGAGATGAAGTGGACGTGCGCGTCGACGGCCCCGGCGGTGACGATCCTGCCGTTGCCGGCGATGACCTCCGTCTCGGGCCCGATGACGAGGTCCGGATGGACGCCGTCCATGGTGTCGGGGTTGCCGGCCTTGCCCAGCGCCGCGATCCGCCCGTCGCGGATGCCGATGTCGGCCTTGACCACGCCCCAGTGGTCCAGGACGACGGCGCCGGTGATCACCGTGTCGGGGGTGCCCTCGGCCCGGGTGGCCCGGGCCTGCCCCATCGACTCGCGGATCACCTTGCCGCCGCCGAAGACGACCTCGTCGCCCGAGCCGTCGGCGCCGCCCGACAGGTCCCGCTCGACCTCGATCAGCAGGTCGGTGTCGGCGAGCCGTATACGGTCCCCGGTGGTCGGCCCGAACAGGTCGGCGTAGACGGCACGCGAGAGCTCAGCCATCGAGGGCACCTCCGGTCTCTCCGCGCAGCCCCGCCACGATCCGCGCGCCGCCCAGCGGCACGAGCTCGACCTCGACGGGGATGCCGGGCTCGAAGCGCACGGCGGTCCCGGCCGCGACGGCCAGGCGCTTGCCGCGGGCGGCGGCGCGGTCGAAGACGAGACCCGGGTTGGCCTCGGCGAAGTGGTAGTGGGAACCGACCTGGACCGGCCGGTCGGCGGAGTTGAGCACGGTCAGCCGGGTGACCGGCTTGCCCGCGTTGAGCACGACGGGCTCACCCGCGTGGAGGATCTCCCCGGGAATCACGCGGCGCCCCCTAGACGATCGGCTCGTGGACGGTGACGAGCTTGGTGCCGTCCGGGAAGGTGGCCTCGACCTGGACGTCGTGGATCATCTCCGGCACGCCCTCCATCACGTCGTCCCTGGTGAGCACCTTGCGGCCGGAGGCCATGAGTTCGGCGACGCTGCGGCCGTCCCGGGCGCCCTCGAGGAGGTGCGAGGTGATCAGGGCGATGGCCTCGGGGTGGTTCAGCCTCAGGCCCCTGGCCCGCCGCCTCTCCGCCACGTCCGCGGCGACATGGACGAGCAGGCGTTCCTGCTCGTGGGGGGTCAATTGCATGGCCACACCTCGCAGTCGTCCCGGGTGAACGGACCCACGGGGGCGTCCCCGGCCGGCGGATCCGCCCTGCCGTTGTCCGGCAGCCGCAGGCTAGTTCGGCGGCGTTTCGTCCGCGTTAACTCCCGGGCTCCGGGGTGAAGCCGGCGGGCGCGCGGGGGAGCGGGGTGCGGGCGACCTCGTCGGGCCCGGCCTCCTCCGGCAGCATGCCACGGCGTTCCCGCTCCTCCGCGTACGACACGAGTCCGGCGACCACCCGGGCGCACCCCTGCCCCGGCCGCCGGGCGAGCCGGCACACACGACCCCCTCGGGGACGGCCGGCGGATCGGCTCCCTCAGGTCCGCGCCGCCACGAACCGCTCAGACCCCGTCGTGATGGGCGTCCGTCGTACCGCGGTGCTCCGCGGCGATGCCGAACCGGCGGCGTTCGCCCGTGGCGGACACCACCCCGCGCACCGAGGAGACCGTACTGACCACCGCCTCCTCGGGAGCGGCGTCCAGTTCTTGGAGTCGTTGCAGGTCAGCGGCGGATACCAGGGCGACGAGCGGTTTGCCGTGACGCGTCACGACCACCCGCTCACCGCCGTAGACGACGCGGTTGATCAGTTCCGCCAGCTCCGCACGCGCTTGTGTCACCGGGACTTCATGGGCCATGCTCCCCATCATAACGAGATGTACGTCCTGTACATTTTTTACAGCGACGGGCACCCCTGCCCGGGTGCCCACGGAGGTGCAGCGATGCTTCGACCGACCGCCCGCCACGTCCTGCCCGAGTTCACCGAGCGCACCAGCGAGGGCGTACGGACCATGGACCCGTACTCCAAGCTGCTCCAGGAGCGGATCGTCCTGCTCGGGACGCCCATCGACGACATCTCGGCGAACGACGTGATGGCCCAGCTCATCCACCTGGAGGCCGCCGCCCCGGACCAGGACATCTCGCTCTACATCAACTCTCCCGGCGGGTCCTTCACCGCGATGACCGCGATCTACGACACCATGCAGTTCGTCAGCTGCGACGTGTCGACGGTGTGCGTCGGCCAGGCGGCCTCGGCGGCGGCCGTCCTGCTCGCCGCCGGAGCGCCCGGCAAGCGGCTGATGACCCCCGGCGCGCGGGTGCTGATCCACCAGCCCTCGTTCGCGGAGGTGATCCAGGGCACCACCGCGGACCTGGAGATCCAGGCCCGGGAACTGCTCCGCCGCCGGGAGCAGTTGGAGGAACTGCTGGTACGCCACACCGGTCAGGCACCGGAGCGGATCGGGGCCGACATCGAACGGGACACCATTTTTGACGCACCGTCGGCCCTCGCCTACGGCCTGGTGGACCGGCTGACGCTGAGCCGCAAGGACGGCGCCGGCCGCGCCCCGCGCGCCCTGCGGTGACCGGTCGTGGTGCCCGAACTTCCCCCGCTCCCCGCACTGACGCGGGCCGAGGGCGAGCTGATCGACACCTACCTGCAGGTCGTGGACCTGCTGGGCCGGATCAACCCGTCCCGCTCCCGGGACACCTACGGGGCGCTGCGCGCCGCGCAGGCCCTGGTGGGGAGGGCGGCCGAGCTACGTGACGCGCTGACGCTGATGCACATGCGCGGGGAGGGCGAGGTGCACACGGCGACGATGGAACGGGCGCTGCGGGTGCTGGACGGCGAACGGCGCACCGGTCAGGTCACCTTGCCGCCACCACGGCCGTGCTGACGGAGCGTCACGACACACTGGTCCGTTCGGGCGGCGCGAACTCGAACCGAATGGACTCGCCCGATCGTTGTATCTGCCGTGGACGGCCGGGTGGCCCCGAGTTGCGCGATATGGCCGCACACATCCGGAATCTGACGCTCCGTCCCTGGTGTTCGACTCCTTTCGAGTCGTCAGTCCGGGTCCCGTGTCGCGGAGTCCACCCGAATAGGTGAGTCGTGAACAGACTCACATTCGACCGGTTGTGCTGGGAATCGGCCGCTTCGGTGGGTGATCATCCCTTCGACGACAAGCCCCCGTCATCCCGGCGGGGCGGTCCGTGCGGACGCCGAATCCTGCCGCCGCGCGGATGCCAGGTCGACGACGACTCATCGGCAGGAGCGGAGGACCCGAGCAGTACGGGTCCGGTCGCCGGACCCTTGGGGTGAAGCCGCAGCGCGGCCGGGCATCTTCGCCTGCCCGAACCCGACAGGTCATCCTTCGCAGGCGGACGACGAAGGGTTGCGCATGAGTGCGCCAACAGCCATGTCCGGGGTCCTGTGCCGGCTCGGAGCGGTCTCCGCCCTCACGGCGGCCGCCGTGGCCGGTCCCGCCGTACTGCCGGAGCTCGCCCAGCAGGCAGACGCGGCGGCGGTCTCCGCCAAGGCGCTGAAGATCGCGGCGTCCAAGAGGGGCGCGCCGTACCAGTACGGGGCCGCCGGCCCCGGCAGGTTCGACTGCTCCGGGCTCACCTTCTACTCCTTCAAGAAGGCGGGCAAGAAGCTCCCCCGCACCGCGGGCGCCCAGTACAACAGCGTCCGGCACATCCGGAAGTCCTCACGGACCCGTGGTGACCTGGTCTTCTTCCACTACGGGAGCAACGTGTACCACGTGGGGATGTACGCCGGGCACGGGAAGATCTGGCACTCCCCCAAACCCGGCGGGCGGGTGCGGCTGGAGAAGATCTGGAGCCGCAGCGTCTGGTACGGCCGGGTGAAGTGACCCCGGTCGCGTTGCCCGGGAGCCGGGGCTCCCGGGCAACGCGGCCGGCGCCGCGGACGTGCCGGTAGCGTGCCGGTGTGTCCCTGATACGGATCCTCGCCGACGCCGCCGCGGGCGTCTTCCCGCCCGCCGACGGCTCGGTGACGGTCGTGCCGCAGCCCGCGCCGCGCGACGCCGGGGTGATCGCCTTCACCGCCCATGCCGTGGTCTTCGCGGACGCCGATCCGGAGCGGATCCGCGGACTGCTCCCGCCCGGCGACCTCTCGGCGCCGCTCAATCCGCCGTTCCTCACCGCGCTGTGCGGACTGCTGGACCGCACGGTGAACAACGTCGACCTGCTGACCGCCGCCCCGGCCCTGCCGGGGCCTCCGCCGGCCGCCCTGGGCCTGCCCCTGCGGGAGACCGCCGACCTGGGTCATCCGCGGATCGTCCGGGCCCTGCGGCACCGTGACGGGGTACGGGCGTGGACGGTGCCCGGGGGCACCGTGCTGACGGGCCGGGGTGTGGCGGGCCGCTGGGAGGCGGCCGTGGAGGTCGATCCGGGGGCGCGCGGTGCGGGCCTCGGCCGCCGGCTCGCGCTGGCGGCACGTCATCTCGTCCCGGAGGGCGGGACGGTGTGGGCGCAGATCGCCCCGGGCAACGCGGCGAGCGTGCGGGCGTTCACGGCGGCGGGCTTCGTGCCGATGGGCGCCGAGGCGCTGCTGCTCACCCGGGAGGGCTGAGGGCCGCCGGGGTCACTCGACGGCGGCGGCGGTGGCCCAGGGCAGGCTGATCCACACCGTCTTGCCGCCCTCCGCGGTGGGGGTGACCAGGAGCGTGCCACCCGCCTCCGCCGTGAGGTGACGGATGATCACCATGCCGCGGCCGTTGTCCTGCTGCACGGCGGCGGGCAGCCGCTGGGGCCACCGGGGGTGGCTGTCGGTGATACCGATGCGCAGCTGCTCGTCCCGGTCCAACTGGACGTCGAGGGTGAAGGTGGGGGACTGGCCGAGGGTGTGCAGCACGGCGTTGGTCGCGAGCTCGGAGACGATGAGCCGGACGGAGTCGGCGGGGTCCGAGTCCTCGGGCATGCCCCACTCCACCAGCAGCTCGCTCACGTAGCGACGTACCGCGGGGACCGAGGCAGGGTCGCTCGGCAGGGTGACGGATGCTTCCTGGTGGTCTGCCATGGCGACGCTGTCCCTTTCCCGCCGTGACCAGGACGCCGGCGCCTGCCGCGCCCGTGGCCGCGCGCGCGACGGCCGGCGGCGCCGTGCCCCGCCTTCCGCGCGGCACGTCCCCGTTCGGCACTCACGCGCCAGAGTGTCACTCATCGTGCCCTTAATCGGGTGTCACCACAGCTATATGCATATATCTGTCGCCCAAAGCGGTGAACTCTGCTACGAGAGAACGTATTTGCGCGGCAGACTTCGCCCGGGGACCGGCGGGGGTGCCGGGAACCGGGAGGTGCACACACCATGCAGCAGGTGCCGGCGGTACGCCGCCGCAAGATCGGCTCGGAATTGCGTCGTCTGCGCGACACGGCGGGGCTCACGAGCGGTGAGGCCGCCCAGCGCCTGGGATGGCACCAGTCCAAGGTCAGCCGGATCGAGACCGGCCGCAGCGGCGTGCGCCCCGAGGACGTCACCGCACTGCTGGACGTGTACGGGGTGCGCGACCAGCGGTTGCGGGAGATGCTCTCCGCGCTGGCGGGCGAGGGCGACCGGCGTGGCTGGTGGCATGAGTTCCGCGAGGAACTCCCGTCCGCCTACCGGGACTTCATCTCCCTGGAGACCGACGCCTGCCGGGCGCGGACCCTGGAGACGACGGTGGTGCCGGGACTGCTGCAGACCCCGGACTACGCCCGCGAGCTCACCCGGTCCGTCCTGCCGCAGCTCGGTCCGCGGCAGATCGCGACCCTGGTGCAGGTGCGGATGGCCCGCCAGGCGGTGCTGCGCGCCGATCCTCCGCTGGAGCTGTGGGCGGTGCTGGACGAGGCGGTGCTACGCCGCAGGGTCGGGGGTCCCGGAGTGATGGCGGCGCAATTGAGCCATCTTGTGGAGCTGGGTTCACTGCCTCATGTGCATCTGCAGGTGCTGCCTTTCTCGGCCGGTGGGCATATAGGCGTCACAGGCCCTTTCGTAATCTTCTCATTTCCGCGCATTGCTGATCTCGACGTGGTTGTTCTCGACCATTTGACGAGTAGTCTCTATCTAGATCAGCACGAGGACGTCAGGGCGTACGGTGCTGCCTTCAATCGGTTGCGCTCCCATGCCCTGTCGAGTGAGCAGTCGCTGTCCTTCATCTCCGGCATCGGCAAAGGCGCGTAAGGAGGCACACCCCCCATGTCCAACGCTCTGCCTCAGTACGTCACCTCCAGTGCGTCCCTCTCAGGTGTGAATTGGCGACGCAGCAGCTACAGCACGGCGGCGAACAACTGCGTCGAGACGGCCCTCATCGGGGACGGGCCGCTCTCGGGACAGCTCGCCGTACGCGACTCCAAGGATGTGCGCGGCCCCGCCCTGCTCTTCCCTCCGGCGGCCTGGGCGGAGTTCCTCACCGCCGTGACGACGGGGAGCCTGACCGAACGCCCCTGAACTCAGGGGCGCGGCGGCGCCGTACGGACGATCGTCCCCACGGCGTCGCCGATCTCCCGGTCCGTCAGGTCCGCCCGCGCGGTGAGCCGCAACCGCGAGATCCCGTCGGGCACGGACGGTGGCCGGAAGCAGCCCACGGCGAGACCCGCCTCACGGCACGCCCCGGCCCACGCGACGGCCGCCTCGGGCGACGGCGCCCGCACCGACACCACGCACGCGTCCGGCGCGGTGGCGTCCAGGCCCGCCCCCACCAGCCGCTCGTACAGCTCGCGGGCGACCGCCCGGGCCCGTACGGCGCGTTCCGGCTCACGCCCCAGCAGACGCAGCGCACCGAGCGCCGCGCCGGTGGCCGCCGGGGCGAGGCCCGTGTCGAAGATGAACGTCCGCGCGGCGTTGACCAGGTGCTCGATGACGCGGGCCGGTCCCAGCACCACGCCGCCCTGGCTGCCCAGGGACTTGGAGAGCGTGGCGGTGCACACCAGTCCGGGCGCGCCCGCCAGACCCGCCTCCGCGGCCACCCCCCGGCCTCCGGGACCGAGCACCCCGAGCCCGTGGGCGTCGTCCACCAGCAGCGCGGCGCCGTGCTCGCGGCAGGCGGTGGCCAGCGCGCCGAGCGGGGCCGCGTCGCCGTCCACCGAGAAGACCGAGTCGGTGACGGCCACGGCGGGGCCGTCGTGGCCGGTCAGCGCCTTGCGCAGGGCGTCCGGATCGGCGTGCCGCACGACCTCGGTGGTGGCGCGGGAGAGCCGGCAGCCGTCGATGAGCGAGGCGTGGTTGCCGCTGTCGGAGACGAGGAGCGTGCCCGGCTCGGTGCTGAGCGCCGTGACGGCGGCGAGGTTGGCGGCGTACCCGGAGGCCAGGACCAGCGCCGCCTCGAAGCCGCAGAAGGCGGCCAGTTCGGCCTCCAGCTCGGCGTGGAGCTCGGTGCTGCCGGTGACCAGCCGTGAACCGGTCGAGCCGGCGCCCCAGCGCAGGCAGGCGTCCGCACCGGCCCGGGTCACCTCGGGATGGTGGGCGAGCCCCAGGTAGTCGTTGGAGGCGAGGTCCAGCAGGGGCGACCGTGCGGGCCGCGGCCGCAGGGTGCGCACCAGCCCGGCCGCGCGACGCCGTTCGGCGTGCGCGTCGATCCAGTCGAACGGGTCGCGGCTCATGGTCGTCCCCTGGGGTCGGCGGAGGGTTCGGCGCCACCGTAGTGTGCCGGATCGTCTCGCACGGTGTGGTGATGCACACACCCTGAGCGAGCGGTCTTGTGGGATGCCCCATTGGCCCGGGCGCGTGCGGTACGCCAGGATCGCGACATGGATCTGCTGAATGCTTTGGTCGGGAAGGGCCTGCGCCGCGAGCTGCCCACCCGTGAGGAGGCGCTCGCCGTGCTGGCGACCTCCGACGACGAACTCCTCGACGTGGTGGCCGCGGCCGGCAAGGTGCGCCGCGCGTGGTTCGGCCGCCGGGTGAAGCTGAACTACCTGGTCAACCTCAAGTCGGGACTGTGCCCGGAGGACTGCTCGTACTGCTCGCAGCGGCTCGGCTCGGAGGCCGGGATCCTCAAGTACACCTGGCTCAAGCCCGACGAGGCGGCGGCCGCCGCGGCGGCGGGGGTCGCCGGCGGTGCCAAGCGGGTCTGCCTGGTGGCGAGCGGACGCGGCCCGACCGACCGCGACGTGGACCGGGTCTCCAAGACCATCGAGGCCATCAAGGAGCAGAACGAGGCCGTCGAGGTCTGCGCCTGCCTGGGCCTCCTCTCCGACGGGCAGGCCGAGCGGCTGCGCGGCGCGGGCGCCGACGCGTACAACCACAACCTCAACACCTCCGAGGCCACCTACGGGGACATCACCACCACGCACACCTACGCGGACCGGGTCGAAACGGTGCAACAGGCCCAGGCGGCGGGCCTTTCGGCCTGCTCCGGACTGATCGCGGGCATGGGCGAGAGCGACGAGGACCTGGTCGACGTGGTCTTCGCGCTGCGCGAGCTGGACCCCGACTCCGTCCCGGTGAACTTCCTCATCCCCTTCGAGGGCACCCCGCTGGCGAAGGAGTGGAACCTCACCCCGCAGCGGTGCCTGCGGATTCTTTCGATGGTCCGGTTCGTCTGTCCCGATGTGGAGGTCCGCATCGCGGGCGGCCGCGAGGTGCACCTGCGGAGCATGCAGCCGCTCGCGCTGCACCTGGCGAACTCGATCTTCCTGGGCGACTACCTCACCAGCGAGGGCCAGGCCGGCAAGACCGACCTCGACATGATCGCGGACGCCGGTTTCGAGGTGGAGGGCGCCGGCGAGGTGACCCTGCCCGAGCACCGGGCGGACGTGGCGGCCGCGGCCGGGGGCTGCGGTTCCCACTCCTCCGCCGGCTGCGGCTCGCACGGCGAGGGCGAGGGCGGCGGCTGCGGCCCCTGCGGCGGCCACGCCCACGGCGACAGCCACGGCGACCTCGCGCAGCCCGCGACGACCGGTGCCGCCCGCACCGACCTGGTGGCCGTGCGCCGCCGCGGCACCGGCACGGACCTGCCGCCCAATGCCTGAGCCGCTCACCCCGGGCGAGCTGCTGGCACTGGACCGGCAGCACGTCTGGCATCCGTACGGGCCCATGCCGGGCCGTCAGGAACCGCTCGTCGTCGCGTCCGCGGCCGGGGTCCGGCTGCGGCTCGCCGAGCCGTTCGAAGGCGCGGGCGAACTCGTCGACGGGATGTCGTCCTGGTGGTCGGCGATCCACGGCTACAACCACCCGGTGCTCAACGAGGCCGCCCGCGGCCAGCTGGACCGGATGAGCCACGTGATGTTCGGCGGGCTCACCCACGAGCCCGCCGTGCGGCTCGCCGCCCGCCTGGTCGAGATCACCCCCGATCCGCTGCGGCACGTCTTCCTCGCCGACTCCGGCTCGGTGTCGGTCGAGGTCGCGGTCAAGATGTGCCTGCAGTACTGGCGTTCGCTCGGACGGCCGGAGAAGCAGCGCCTGATGACCTGGCGCGGCGGCTACCACGGCGACACGTGGCAGCCGATGTCCGTCTGCGACCCCGAGGGCGGCATGCACGGGCTGTGGTCCGGCGTCCTGCCCCGGCAGGTCTTCGCGGACGCGCCGCCGGCCGCGTACGAGGAGGCGTACGCCGGCCACCTGCGGGAGACGATCGCCGCTCACGCGCACGAACTCGCCGCGGTCGTCGTCGAGCCGGTCGTGCAGGGCGCGGGCGGCATGACCTTCCACTCCCCCGCCTACCTGCGGGTGCTGCGCGAGGCCTGCGACGAGCACGACGTGCTGCTGGTGTTCGACGAGATCGCCACCGGCTTCGGGCGGACCGGGACGCTGTTCGCCGCCGACCAGGCGGGCGTCTCACCGGACGTGATGTGCGTAGGCAAGGCCCTGACCGGGGGATACCTCACGATGGCCGCCACCTTGTGCACCGCGCGCGTCGCCGACGGGATCTCCCGCGGCGAGGTGCCGGTGCTCGCCCACGGCCCGACCTTCATGGGCAACCCGCTGGCCGCGGCGGTCGCCTGCGCCTCTCTCGACCTGCTGCTCGGCCAGGACTGGGCGCAGGAGGTCAAGCGGATCGAGGCCGGGCTGCGCGAAGGGCTCGCACCCGCCGCCGGCCTCCCCGGGGTACGCGACGTGCGGGTGCTGGGCGCGATCGGTGTCGTCCAGCTCGACCACCAGGTCGACCTCGCCGCCGCGACGCGGGCCGCCGCCCGCAGCGGGGTATGGTTGCGGCCGTTCCGGGACTTGATCTACACGATGCCCCCGTACGTCACGGGGGACGAGGACGTCGCGCGCATCTGCGCGGCGGTGCGCGCGGCGGCGGAGGCGGCATGACGGTGTTGTTCGTGACCGGTACGGGCACGGAGATCGGCAAGACGGTGACGACGGCCGCGATCGCGGCGACGGTGCTGCTCGGCGAGTACAGCGTCGCCTACCTGAAGCCCGCGCAGACCGGGGTGGGCCCCGGCGAGCCGGGCGACGCCGCCGAGGTCACCCGGCTGGCCGGTCCCGAGGTCACCGGCGTCGAACTGGCCCGGTACCCCGAGCCGCTGGCGCCCGCCACGGCCGCGCGACGCTCCGGACTCGCCCCGGTGGGCCCGGCCGACATCGCGGAGGCGGCGGCGAAGCTGGCGGCGGTGCACGACATCGTCCTCGTCGAGGGCGCGGGCGGGCTGCTCGTCCGTCTCGACGACACGGGCTCGACGCTGGCGGACGCGGCACGGATGCTCGCGGCCCCGGTGCTCGTGGTCGCCCCGGCCGGGCTCGGCACCCTCAACGGTGCCGCGCTGACGGCGGAGGCCCTGAAGGCGCGGGACCTGAAGTGCGCGGGCGTCGTCATCGGCAGCTGGCCGGACGACGCGGACCTGGCCGCCCGCTGCAACCTCGCCGACCTGCCCGAGGTCACCGGCGCCCCGCTCGTGGGCGCCCTGCCCGCCGGCGCGGCCGCCCTCGACCCCGCCGACTTCCGGCAGGCGGCGCCCGGTTGGCTCTCCCCCCGCATCGGCGGCATCTGGGACGCCGCCGCCTTCACCTCGTACTGGGCGCCCGCCGACCCCGCCTGACCCGCACCGCCGTCCGGCCCCGGCCGCGTCCGGGGCGGACGGCGGGCGACACGCCGGATCTGCCCCGCAACGGGGAGGCTTGGGACGGGCTCAGAAGCGGCAGAATCGGAAGTGAGGGGTGCCGAGACGAAGGGGGTCCGGCCATGAGGAGCCGTACCGGAGTGACGGGCGAAGCCGTCCACCACCCGCTGTTCGCCCGCTTCTACGCCCGCTGCGGTCCGGTGATGGACGCCCGCGCGGGCTTCGGCGCGCACCGGCGGACCGTGCTCGCGGGACTCACCGGCCGGGTCATCGAGATCGGCGCGGGCTCGGGGCTGAACTTCCGTCACTACCCGCGCACCGTCGCCGAGGTCGTGGCGATCGAGCCGGAACGGCATCTGCGCCGGCTGGCCGTCGACGCCGCGCAGCACGCCGAGGTGCCGGTGGACGTCGTACCCGGGGTCGCCGAGGCACTGCCGGTCAAAAGCGAGGCCTTCGACGCGGCGGTCGCCTCGCTGGTGCTGTGCTCCGTACGCCACCAAGAGCGCGCCCTGGCCGAGCTCCGCCGGGTACTGCGCCCGGGCGGGGAACTGCGGCTGCTGGAGCACTGCCGGGCCGAGGGCCGAGCGCACGCGGCGCTGCAGTGGGCGGTGGACCGCACCGTGTGGCCGCTGCTGTTCGGCGGCTGCCGGACCGGGCGGGACACGCTCACCGCGGTCGAGGCGGCCGGCTTCGAAGTGCTGGAGCTGCGCCGCTTCCGTGTTCCGGAGCGCGCCAAGGGCCTCACCCTGCCCGTGCCGAGCGCCCCGCACATCCTGGCCACCGCGCGCCGCCCCGCTTGAGCTCCACCGCCCTGTACCTACTGGTATGTACACTGCCGGCATGGAGACGACGTCGGAACGCCTGATCGAGAGCACCCGCGAACTGCTCTGGGAACGCGGCTACGTCGGCACCAGCCCGAAGGCCATCCAGCAACGCTCCGGCGTCGGCCAGGGCAGCATGTACCACCATTTCTCGGGCAAGCCGGAGCTCGCGCTCGCCGCCGTGCGCCGTACCGCCGAGCAGATGCGGCAGACCGCCGAGCGCGAACTCGTCGGCCCGGGCTCGGCGGTCGAGCGGGTCTCGCGGTACCTGCGCCGCGAACGCGACGTGCTGCGCGGCTGCCCGATCGGGCGGCTCACCCAGGACCCGGAGGTCGTCGCCAGCCCGCAGCTGCGGGCGCCGCTCGACGAGACCTTCGAGTGGCTGCGCGGCCGGCTCGCGGACGTGCTCGCCGAGGGCCAGGCGCGCGGGGAGATCGCGCCCGGCCTCGACACCGGCGACATCGCGACCGCGCTCGTGGCCGTGCTCCAGGGCGGCTACGTGCTCGCCCGCGCGGCCGGCTCGGCCGCGCCCTTCGACCAGGCCGTCAGCGGCGCGCTCGCCCTGCTGGCACAGCGGGCCTGAGCGGCGTCCGGCGAGGGACGGCCCCTGCGCCGGACCGCTTGTCACAGGCGACTACTAGGGTGACGCCCGTTGATCACCGGACGAGTGATGCCTCCGGTGTGCGGTCGTGGGTGGGAGGGGTTGCTGTGCGGCGCTGGGAACTTGTCGGTGGTGGATCCGCGAAATTCTGGGAAGCGGCGGTCGACGGCGCGCTGGTGACCGTGTGCTACGGCCGGATAGGCGCCGAGGGGCGGCTCCAGGAGAAGGAGTTGGGGTCGGCCGAAGCGGCATCGTTGCACTTCGGCAAGCTGGTCGCCGAGAAGGAGCGCAAGGGCTACCTCGAGGTCGGTTCGTCGGCACCGCAGCAGCCGGAGCCGACAGCGGCAGCGGCAGCGGCCAAGCCGGAATCACAGCCGCTGCCGGAGGCGCCGCCGGAGGGCGGACTTCCCGACGAGGACACGTTCGTCCTGCCCGGCTCATGGCGCCGGGTGCTGCACCCGCGCCGCGGCGGGGTTCGGCGGCCCGCCGCCGTGCCGGCGCCGGATGCCATCGATCAGGTCCAGGAACGGATCGTGGCCGAGCTGGACTGGATCGAGCAGGTTCTCGCCGCACAGCAGGCGGATCCGGCGCTGGTCAAGGCAGCGCGCGCCTATCTGGCGGGGAAGCCGGACCCCCGCGGGGCAGCCGTCCTGGCGAACCTGGTGACGCCGGTCTGGCCCCCCGCCGCAAGGGAGGATTTCCCGTTCGCCGACGCGTGGGCCGCGAGCCACGGGCCGGCCTTCGCCGCCCGGGCGGTGGTGGAGGTCTTCGACATCGACGCCGGCCAGCGGTATCGACAGGGTCACAGCATCCCGACACTGCGCTTCCGGGGCCTGACCGACCACATCACGCCCCAACCCGCACGTCAGCTGGCGGACCGGGTGCGTGCGCTGCTCGCCTGCACGGACGACGAGACCTACCGGGAGACCGTCACCGCGCTGCGTGAGTGCCGCACCACCGCGCGGCGCCGGGTCGTCGCCGCCTATCTCGCGCCGGGCACGCCCGGCTGGGCCGACGAGTGCATCGCCGAGGAGCCCGGATACGGATCCGGCGGTGACGTGCTCCGGCCGCTGCTGCTCTGCGCGCTCGACGATCCCGGGCAGGTCGGCCGGCTCGGCACGGCCCCCAAACTCGTCTGGCGCGGCTGGTCCGTGACACTGGTCGCCACGCTCGCCGACGGCCTGGGCACGGAGTGCGTGCCCTTCCTCGACGAGGCGATCGAACGGTCCTGGGACTCCGACCAGTTCCGGAGCATCACCATGGCGGTGGCGAACTTCCCGACCGACGAGGCCTTCAGGCTGCTGCTGTCCCGTCTGGACAACAAGCACATCCGCCCCGCCATACAGGAGGCCATGCAGCGCTACCCGGGCCGGGCCCTGCGTCTGCTCGCCGAAGCGGGCCTGAAGGACGGGAAGAACGCCCCTGCGGCACGCCAACTCCTCAACACGCACGTGATGCTGAACAACGCCCGGCTGCCCGAGCTGCTGCCGCGACTCGGCGCCGCGGAGGCGGAGCTGGTGCGGTCGCTCGACGGTGCGCGCGAGCGCGTCACCGAGGCGGCACCGGAGGTGTTGCCGGCGCTGCTCGTCTCACCGCCCTGGACGCGCAGGCGAACGCCCCTCAAGCCACGGGTGCTCACGGGCCTGCTGCCGGACGGCACGCGGCGGCTGGCGTGGCGCGAGGGTGAAAGGGAGCGTTGGGCCGGGCACCCGTCCTGGGGCTGGGAATACCCCCGGACGACCGACTGGGACCAGGAGGCCCGCAAGATCGTCGGACGCGAATCGGGCCTGTGGCACTCGACGCGCTTCTTCGTCCAGGGCCCACTCGACGTGCTCTCGCCCTGGCTGGAGAAGTGGTCGCCGGAGGACCTCTGGGGTGGCGTGGACCTCCTCAAGCCTGTCGTCGCCAAATACGGCATGGCGGCGCTGCCGCTCGCCCTCAAGGTGGCCTCGGCCAAGCCGGCGCACCTCACCCCGCTCCTGATGCCCTTCCTCGACCTGGGCGCGGCACGGTTGATGGCGGACGGGCTGGTCCGGCTCAAGTCGGTGCAGATGACGGCCCGCTCCTGGTTCGCCCGGTACGGGATCGACGCGGGCCTGCTGCTCGTACCGGACGCCGTCGGGCAGCCCGGCCCGGCCCGGAAGGCGGCCGAACAGGCGTTGCGCCTGGTCGCGTCCGCCGAGGGGACGGACGCCGTCCTGGCCGCCGTGACCGCGGCACACGGCGGCGAGGCGGCCGAGATCGTCGCCGAGACGCTGGCCGCGGACCCCCTGGAGATCGCGCTCCCCGCCCGGATACCGGCCCTGCCCAGCTGGGTGCAGCCCTCGGTCCTCCCGCAGATCCTGCTCCCCTCCGGCGAGGCACTGCCGGAGGAGGCGGTCCGCCACGTGCTGACCATGCTCGCCCTGTCGAAACCCGGTGACCCGTACCCCGGGGTCGCCGTCGTCGGAGAGGCGTGCCGCGCCGACTCGCTGGCCGCCTTCGTCTGGGCCCTGTTCGAGGAGTGGCGGCAGGCGGCCATGCCGGCCAAGGAGAGCTGGATCCTGCACGCGCTCGGTCGGCTGGGGGACGACGAGACGGTGCGCCGGCTCACTCCGATCCTGCGCGACTGGCCGGGTCAGGGGGCGCACCACCGCGCGGTCGAGGGCCTGAACGTGCTGGCCGAGATCGGCAGCGACGTCGCCCTCATGCACCTCCACGGCGTCGCCCAGCGGGTGAAGTTCAAGGCGCTCAAGGTCCGGGCCCAGGAGAAGATCTCCGAGGTGGCGGAGGGACTCGGGCTGACCGGCGAGCAGCTGGCGGACCGACTGGTGCCCGATCTCGGACTGGACCCGGACGGCACGACGGTCGTCGACTACGGCACGCGCCGCTTCACCGTGGGCTTCGACGAGCAGCTGCGCCCCTTCGTGCTGGACGCCGACGGGAAGCGCCGCAAGGATCTGCCCGCCCCCGGCGTCAAGGACGACCAGGAGCTCGCCCCGGCCGAGCGCAAACGCTTCGCGGCGTTGAAGAAGGACGTCCGCACCATCGCCTCCGACCAGATCCGCCGTCTGGAGGCGGCCATGGTCACGCAGCGGACCTGGACCGCGGCGGAGTTCCGTGAGTTGTTCGTGCAGCACCCCCTGGTCTGGCACCTGGTGCGCCGACTGGTCTGGCTCGCCGACGCGGCCGGCGCGGCGACCGCCTTCAGGGTCGCCGAGGACCGCAGCTTCGCCGACGTCGACGACGACGAGTTCACGCTCGCCGCCGAGGCGACGGTCCGGCTGGCCCATCCGCTGCACTTGGGCGACACGGTGCCGGAGTGGTCCGAGCTGTTCGCGGACTACGAGATCCTCCAGCCCTTCCCGCAGCTCGGCCGACCGGTACTTCGGCTGACGCCGCAGGAGGAGACCGCCAACCGCCTGCACCGGTTCGAGGGGTGCAAGGTGCCGGTGGGCCGCCTGCTCGGACTGACCAAGCGGGGGTGGGAGCGGGGGGAGCCGCAGGACGCCGGCGTCGAGCGGTGGTTCTCCAAACGGCTCGCCGAGGGCTGTCACCTGGTCATCGCCCTGGACGAGGGCATCGCCGTCGGCGTCGTCGACATGTTCCCCGACCAGACCTTCGAGACGGTCTGGCTGGACACGGAGCCCTGCGACCACTGGCCCAGCCGGGAGTACCCCTTGCGCTTCGGCGACCTCGACCCGATCGCCGCCTCCGAACTGCTCGCCGACCTGGAAGGGGTGACGGCCCGGTGACCGCCGTCGACGACGCATCCGCGACCCGGCCCGACCGGGCCCTGGATCCGGAGGGCCCCCCGCTGCAGCGCCCCCCTGCCGAGGTCAGGTACGCGGAGGAACTGGCGGCTCTCCGGGCCCGGGACGAGGACCCCCGCCCGCCGGGGTGGCAGCTGAGCCTGCGGGCGGCGCGCCGTTTCATCGTCGGGGACGCGGAGGCCGGGATCAGCCGCAAGTTCGTCGGCAACCGTTCCCTGGTCGAGCGCGCGCTGGTGACGCTGGCGACCAACCGCGGCCTTATGCTGGTCGGCGAGCCGGGCACGGCGAAGTCGCTTCTGTCGGAGCTGATCGCCGCGGCGGTCAGCGGCACCTCGACGCTGACCGTCCAGGGCGGCGCGGCCACCACCGAGGACCAGATCAAGTACTCCTGGAACTACGCGCTGCTCGTCTCCGAGGGGCCTTCACCGCGCTCGCTGGTGCCCGCGCCGATGCTGCACGGCATGGCCGAGGGCCGGATCGTCCGCTTCGAGGAGATCACCCGCTGTCCGCTGGAGGTGCAGGACTGCCTGCTCTCGCTGCTGTCCGAACGCGTCCTGGCCGTTCCGGAGCTGGACGGTCCCGAGGGAATGGTCTTCGCGCGGAGCGGATTCAACGTCATCGCCACCGCCAACACCCGTGACCGGGGCGTCAACGAGATGAGCGCCGCGCTCAAGCGGCGATTCAACTTCGAGACGGTCTTCCCCATCGCGGACTTCGACACCGAGCTCGCACTCGTCGAAGCGGAGGCGGGAGCCCTGCTGCGCCGGTCCGGGGTCGAGGCGCCGCCGGACCGCGACGTGCTCGAGGTACTGGTGGGGACCTTTCGCGAGCTGCGCGGGCAGCAGGCGTCCGGCGAGCGGCTCTCCGCTGTGATGAGCACCGCGGAGGCCGTCTCGGTGGCGCACGCGGTGGGCGTGCGCGGCTGGTTCCTGCGCGGGGAGCCCGGCGACGCCGCCGATCTGGTCACCTGCCTGGCCGGCACCGCGGCCAAGGACAGCCCGGAGGACCTGGCCCGGCTGCGCCGGTTCCTCGACCAGCAGGCAGGGCGTCGGCACGGCGCCCAGTGGCAGGCCCTCCACGAGGCACGACACCTGCTGGCCGACTGATGACCACGGTCTTCATCGGCGTTCGCCACCACTCGCCGGCCTGCGCCCTCCTGGTGGCCCGCACCATCGAGGCGCTCCGGCCGGCCTACGTACTGGTGGAGGGGCCGGCCGACATGAACGGGCGGCTGGACGAGCTGCTGCTGGGCCATGAGCTGCCGATCGCCGTGTTCAGCCACTACCGCGACGAAGAGCGCACGGCGACGTCCTGGACACCGCTGTGCGACTACTCCCCCGAGTGGGTCGCGCTGCGGTCCGGCCGGGCCGTCGGCGCACAGGTGCGCTTCATCGACCTGCCCGCCTGGCACCCGGCCTTCACCGGGCGCCCCGAGCCGCTGGCCAACCGCTACGCAGACGCCGAGGCCCGCTACGCGGCGGCGACCCAGCGCCTGTGCAGCCGGTTCGACGTGGACTGCGTCGACGCGCTGTGGGACCGGCTGTTCGAGATCGCCGGTCCTGAGGGGCTCCAGCGGCGGCTCGACGCCTACTTCGACCTGGTTCGGGGCGACTCCGATGCCGAACAGGGCGACCGGGCGCGGGAGCAGTACATGGCCTCCTGGATCCGCGCCGCGGCCGCCCGGGCGGAGGAGCGGCCGGTGCTCGTGGTCACCGGCGGATTCCACACGCCGGCGCTGCGTGCGCTGGCCGCGCCACCGGTCCGCACCACGGACGCACCGGGGACCACGTCGGCGCCGTGGCCCGGGATTCCCGAACCGCCCGCCGGGGCCGTCGGCGGCAGCTTCCTGGTGCCGTACTCCTTCCACCAGCTCGACGCCTTCGCCGGTTACCAGTCCGGTATGCCCTCGCCCGGCTACTACCAACTGCTGTGGGAGCACGGCCCCGCTGCGGCGGCGGACGGACTGCTGGAACAGGTCGTCGGACGGCTGCGAGGACGACGCCTTCCGGTGTCGACCGCCGATCTGATCGCGGCCAGGAGCCTCTCCCAGGGTCTGGCCGCGATGCGAGGGCACCCGCTGCCGGCCCGGACCGATGTGCTCGACGGCCTGGCGGCCACGGTGATCAGCGATGCTCTGGAGCAGCCGTTGCCCTGGACCGGGCACGGCACGCTCACGCCGGGCACGGATCCGGCGGTGGTCGAGATGGTCGCCGCGAGCACCGGCGACCGGACCGGCCTCCTGCATCCGGACACGCCCGCCCCGCCGCTCGTCCTGGATGTGGCGGCCCAGTTGCAGCAGTGCGGGATCGTCCTGGGAGAACGGGTCACGGCCGACCTGACCGAGCCGGCCGGCCTCGCCCGCAGCCGGTTGCTGCACCGGCTGCGTGTCCTGGGCGTTCCGGGGCACGTCCGCACCTCGGGCCCCGCGACCGGATCGGACCCGGTCTTCGCCGAACGCTGGGAGCCCGGCCCGGCACACGGACGCGAGGCCGCGCTGATCGAGGCCGGTGCGTACGGCGCGCGACTGGATGAGGCCGCCGCCGTGGCGCTGTCGGCGCGCGTGCGGTCCGCGGGGGGCACACCCGGTGGGTCGCCGGATTCGGCCACGGCCACCTTGTCGGAGGTGCTCTTCGACGCGGTGCTCTGCGGTGCGGACACGCTCTCCACCGAGCTGCTGGGCTCCCTGGCGTCTCGCGTGGGCGGGCTCGGTGAGCTCGGCCCGGCTGGTGCGGTGCTGACCACCGCGCTCCAGCTGTGGCGGCACGACCGCGTGTACGGCATGGCCGGGAATCCCCTGCTCGGCGAAGTCGTCGACAAGGCGGTCGACCGGGTGTTCTGGCTGGCCGAGGGCCTGCACGGGGGCAAGGGCGTCGACTTCGCCCGGCTGCGGGCCCTGTCCGCCGCCCGCGACGCACTGCGGCACGCGGAGCGCCTTCTGACGCTCTCCCCGACGGCGGCGGCCGACACGGCCCGGCGGATCGGTGCCGACGCCGCCGCCCCCGCGGACCTGCGTGGCGCGGCTCTGGGCCTGCGGCTGTCCCTCGGTCCGGCCGGTGACGACGCCGTCGGCCAGGCACGTCTCCTCGCGACCTCGGATCCCGAGGAGCTCGGCGACTGGCTGGCCGGACTGTTCGCCCTGGCCCGGGACGAGTTGACGGCCGGCGGTGGAACGGTCGCCGACGGGTCGGGCCCCTCCCTGCTGGACGTGCTCGACGAGATCGTCGTCTCCATGGCGGACACGGACTTCCTGATCGGCCTGCCAGCGCTGCGGCAGGCCTTCGCCTTCTTCCCGCCCCGTGAGCGCGAGCGCATCGCGGAGCATCTGCTGGAGCGTCGCGGCCGGCGCGGCTCGGCCCGCTCACTGCTGCGCACGTCCGCCGACCCCTTGGTCCTCGCCCGCGCCCGCGCCTTGGAGGAGAACGTGATCCGCCTGCTCGACAGGTACGGTCTGCGAGCCGGGCAGGCGAAGCGATGACCGAGCGCAACCACCCCACGGCCGGCTCCGCCCCGCAGCTCCCCGACGCCGGGCTGGAGCGGTGGCGGCTGATCCTGGGGGCGCCGGCCGACCGCTGCACGGGCCCGCTCGGCCCGCAGGCCGCCGCCCGCGACGTGGCACTGGACTGGCTCTACGGCCGCGACCCGGACCTGGAGCGACGCGGGGTGCGCCGTGGCGCCTCCGCAGGACGGGAGGGCGGTGACGGGGCCTCCCGGATCACCGCGGTGGACTGGCTCGACGACGTCCACCGGCTGTTCCCCAAGGAGACCGTCGAGCGGCTCGAGCGCGACGCCGTGGAGCAGTACGAGATCAACGAGATCGTCACCGACCCCGACGTGCTCTCCCGCGTGGAGCCGAACGCGACCCTGCTCCGCGCCGTACTGCGCACCAAGCACCTGATGAACCCGCAGGTGCTGGCGATGGCCAGGCGCATCGTCGAGGCGGTGGTCGGGGATCTGATGGAACGGCTGCGCCCGGAGGTGCGTCAGGCTTTCGCGGGCGCCCGCTCGCGCCGCCCCAGCCGGCTGCCGCTGGCGCGGGACTTCGACTTCCGGGGCACGATCCGGGCGAACCTGGCCCACTACCAGCCCGCGGAGCGCCGGATACTGATCGAGCGGCCGCGCTTCCACTCACGGACTCGGCGGCACCTCCAGCAGTGGCAGCTGATCCTGCTGGTGGACCAGTCCGGCTCGATGGCGGGCTCGGTCATCCACTCTGCGGTCACCGCCGCCTGTCTGTGGAGCCTGCCCGGTCTCCGCACGCACCTCGTCGCCTTCGACACCCAGGTGGTCGATCTGACCGCGGACGTCACCGACCCCGTGGAGCTGCTGATGCGGGTCCAGCTCGGTGGCGGCACGGACATCGCACGCGCCGTCGCCTACGCCGCGGACCTGGTGGACAACCCGCGCCGCACCATCGTCGCGATCGTGTCCGACTTCTACGAGGGCGGCGATGCCCATCGGCTGGTCCGCACCGTGCGCAGCCTGGTCCAGCAGGGCGCCACCGTGCTCGGCCTGGCCGCGCTGGACGAGGAGGCCAACCCCGACTACGACCGGGCGCTCGCGGCCCGGCTGGCCCAGGAGGGAGCCCACGTGGGTGCCATGACCCCTGGGCGGCTGGCCGAGTTCGTCGCCGAGAAGGTGGCCCGGTGAGCGGTACGACGACTTCTTCGGCTGCCGGCGCGCCGCCGCGCGAGGATCTGCTGGCCCTCAGCACCGACACGCTCGCCTCCCTCTCCAACCGCGGCTTGGTGAAGCGCGCCGCCAAGGATGTGGATGCCGGCTCGGGGCCGGACGTCAGCTGCGAGGCCGACGGAACCGTCTGCGGCACCTACCCGGACGGCACCCGGACACGGCTGCCCGTCGGCACCGGCCTGGAGGCTGCGGAGTGCAGCTGCGGGGCGACCGGGGTGTGCCGCCATCGGATCGGCCTGGTACTGGCGTACCAGCGGCTGGACGGTACCGCCGAACCCACGGGCCCGGAGGTGGCCGCGTGGTCGCCGGGCGAGTTCGACGACGCCGCACTCGAAGCCGGGCTGGGACGGGCCGCTCTGCTGGCCGCGCGCCGGATTCGGGACCGCGGCTTCTCGGCGACCGTGCACCGCCCGAACGCGGTGCGGCCCGTGCCGACGGTCGATCTGCCGACGTGCACCGTGCGCTTCCCCGTCCCGCACCAGCTCGGCTACGCCCTCACCGACGCCGCGGCCCCGCGCCGCGGGGAGATGATCACGCTTGCGGTCTGGGCCTTCCGCGCCGCGGACGGCGACGCCGCGGCCGGCGCGGACGCGCAGGTCGTCGTCGGCGGACGCCCGCCCGCCGCGCCGGACGCGGACGACGCGCTCGACGCCGCCGTCGCCCTGGCCGATGAGTTGCTGCTGGACGGCATCGCGCACACGACCCCGGTGTTCGCAGCGCAATTGGCCCGCGCCGGCGCGCAGCTGTCGCATGCCTCGCTCCACTGGCCCGCCGCGATCATGGCGGACCTGCGCCGCCAGGTCGACGCCTACGCCGGGCGCGATGCCCACCACGAGGCCGGGCGTGTGGCCCACCTCCTCGCCGAACTGCACGCCCGCCGTCGCGCGGGGGGATCCGACCGCCCCGGCGTGCTCGGTACGCAGGAGCCGGCCGACACCCCGCTGCGCCGGGTACGGCTGGTCTCCCTCGGCTGCCGGGTCACCGGCCGGACGGCGTCGGAGCGCACCGCCGAGGTGTACTTCGCGCACCCGGCCGCCGGGATCGCCCTGGTCCTGCGCAAGCGCTGGGAGGTGGCGGAAGGCCACTCCCTCACCGGCCACGACCTGGCTTCACGCCGCCTGCTCGGATCCCCGCTGCGGGCGCTGTCCGGGGCCAACGTCGTCAGCGAGCACATCTCCCGCAGTCCCAGCCGCACCGTGACCATCGGACGCGGACGCATCGCCGCCACGAGTGTCACGCCGCTCGGTTCGGCCTGGGCCGATCTCCCCGACACCCTCCTGATCAGCGATCTCGCCGCAGCGCTGTCTTCCTGGGCGGGCCGGCCACCGCACTTGATCCGGCCCAGGGTGGAGGCCGACACCGCCCGGGTACTGGCCGTGGCCTGCGTCGAGTCCGTCGGCTACGACGCCGCCCAGCAACGACTCGAAGCGGTCGTCCGGGATCCGTCGGGCAACGCGGCGGTGGTCCGTGCCGACCACAACCCCGCCTGTCCCGGCGGCCTGGACGCGCTGGCCACCGCACTCGGCAGCCCCCGGGTCCGATTCGTGAGCGGCCTGCTGGGCCGGGAGGGCGGCCGTCCCGTGCTCGACCCGCTGGCCGTCCTCACCGAGGACGGACTCGTCGTACCCGACCTCGAAGCGGGCGAGGGCACGGGTGCACTCGCCGAGGCTGCTCCGCGCACCTCCGACCCGATCGCCCAGGCACTCGAATCGGGCTTGTCCGCCCTCGCGGACATCGCGCACAGCGGCCTGCGCGGCCGCGGTCCTTCGGCTCGCGACCGGCTCGCAGGGGCGGCCGCAGGACTCCGCCGTACCGGGCTCCAGTCCGCCGCGGCGCTGCTCGACTCGCTCGCCAGGAGCTTGGACGGGGAAACAGCCGGGGCAGCGACGGCTCCGTGGGTGGACGCCGTGATCCACTTTCTGGTCAGCCTCGAACTGCACCAGGAGGCCGATGCCTGACGACGGCCGACCCGGTCTGCGGCCGGGCCTCAGACGCACCAGGAGCGCAGCTCGCCGGCGATCTCGTGCACGTCGGCGGTGCCGCCCTTGACCAGCCGGGCCAGGTCGCGCACCCGTTCAGGGGACGTGGCGACCTTCAGGCCGCTGGCCACCAGGTAGGCGTAGGCGACCGCGGAGGCGAAGAGCGCGTTGGACCGCTCCAGGGCCGGTACGTGGACCAGCAGTTGCAGCAGGCACGCGGCGCGCTCGTGGGGGTCGGCGTAGACGGGGACGCCGAATATCTCCGCCTGGTGGCGGCCGACCGCGGCGACGAGGGCGCCCCAGTCGGTCACCTGGGGGTCACCGGGGGTGTTGCGCTCGGCGACCATGAGCAGCCAGGCGAGGTCGATCTGCAGGGTCAACGGCGTCCTTCGCGCTCCGTGCCGAACTCCTCGGCGAAGACGGACTCGTAGCGCTGCATGAAGTCGGCGGCGGCCTCGACGAAGCTGCGGCCCGCTTCCCCCGCGTCCTTCCGGACGAGTTCCTCGATGTACCGGTTGACGCTGACGCCCCGCTGCGCGGCCCGCTCGCGGGCGGCCGCGGCGGTGGTCTCGTCCACCCGCACGTTCAACTGCGTCTTGGCCATACCCTCAAGCTAGCGCCGATGCACTAGCAGTGACAAGCGGCTCCCGGGCGCATCCGCCCTGGGCCCGTGCGCCCCGGGGCCCGACGGGGCCCGGGGCGCAC
>NZ_JARAVO010000007.1:0-77194 GCF_033792805.1 Streptomyces sp. PA03-1a | reverse complement strand
CCCCTCGACCTGCCCCGCCTTCCGGGGCCGGCCCGCCTGGACGCCGCTCTGCACGGCCTCCACAGCGCCCTGAGCACACCGCAGGCCGAGGAGTGCGGCTGCCGGCCGCTACGGCGCGGGCACCGCTGAGTCAGTACGGGCACGGCGGTGTCCCACCCGCCGCCGGGCGTCCTTCAGCACCCGGCGGGCGGCGAGCAGGCCCGACGTGGCGTTGTTCCCCGCGCCCGGCCAGGTCGCGGCACCGGTCAGGTACAGGCCGGGGACCGCCGTGCGGTATCCGCCGTGCCCGGGCATCGGCCGGAACAGGAAGTTCTGCGCCAGATGGTGGCTGCCCCCGGTGCTGTCCCCGCCCACCAGGTTGGGATCGGCCGCTTCCAGGTCCTGCGGGGTGTACGCGGTGACGTGGGCGATCCGCGCCCGGCTGCCGGGCGCGTAGCGCTCCAGCTTGTCCAGCACCCGGTCCGTCATCGCCTCGGCGACGTCCGGCCAGTGGGTCTGCCGGATCGTGCCCGCCGCGTCACCACGGATGCGGGTGGGCATCGTCCGGACCTGGATCCACACGACGTGGCGGCCCGCGGGGGCGCGTGTCGGGTCCACGGCCGAGGTCTGCCCGACGATCAGCAGGGGGTCCGCGGGCAGCAGCCCCGCCTGGGACTCGGTGTAGGTGCGCGCCAAGTCGTCGACGTACGGCGCGACATGGACGTACCCGAAACCGGCCAGCTCCTCCCCCGCCGCCCACGGCAGCCGGCCGTCGAGCGCGAGGTGCAGCATCAGCGTGCCCGGGCCGTACAGGAAGCGGTCCGCCGTACGGCGCACCCGCTCCGGCACGTCCTCGGGTTCCAGCAGGTGCCGGTACAGCGCGGCCGGAGCGGTGTTGGCGATCACCGCGCGCCGTGCGGTGATCGTGCCGCCCTCCGCCGTACGCACCCCGACGGCCCGTCCGTCACGGCACAGCACGCGCTCGACCTCGACACCGGTGCGGACCTCGCCGCCGTGGTCGACGAGGACCGCCGCGAGCGCCTGCGGCAGCCGCTGCGCGCCGCCCTCGACGACCGACATGCCGTTCTCCATGTCCGCGAAGAGTTCCAGGAGGGGGAACATCGCTCCTCCGGACACGTCGGGGGCGAAGTCCAGGTGCATGCCCCAGCAGGCCGCCATCGCCTGCGCCTCGGGCGTGGCGAACCAGACCCCGCCCAGCTCGCGGGTGCTCATGAGCAGCGTGTGCGCGAGGTCGCCCGCGCCCCGCACGCCGTGGTGGCGCAGCAGGCTCAGCACCTGGCGTGCCGCCGACCGCGACGGCAGCGCGGATCCGTAGAGCGCGAACAGGTACGGCGCGAAACGCTGATACTCGCGGTACAGGCCGGCGAAGCCGTCGGCGTTCCCGGCGTCGTGGGCCGCGAGCTGCTCCATCGTGCGCGCGTAGTCGCCGTACACCCGGACGCTGCGGCCCTCGGGGAAGACGTTGGCGTAGGGGCGGTCCGTGGTGCGGAACCGCAGCCCGTGGCGCGCCAGTTCGGTGCCGAAGTCGGCGTACGCCCGGGAGCCGAGGAAGAGGTTCTGGTTGGTGGAGTACAGGTCGTGCACGAACCCGGGCAGCGTCACCTCGCCACCGGCGATCGCACCGCCCACGGCGGCGTTGCGCTCCAGCACGGCCACCGACCAGCCCGCCCGCGCCAGGTACAGGGCCGCCACCAGGCCGTTGTGGCCGCCCCCGACGACGACCGCGTCGTAGTCGCGGGAGCCGGCGGCCGTCATCGCCCCGCCCTCGCGCCGCGTGTCCTCTCGCTTCGCCAAGCGGTCATGGGCCTTGTCCTCCGTTCGCCGGTGAGGGGGCGGCGATCAGCAGTGCCGTGTCGTCCGTACCGGGGGCGGTCCGCAGGGCGTGTTCGAGGAGACTGTCCGCGACGGCGTCCACGCCCTGGTCGGCCGCCGCCACCAGGTACTGCACCAGGTCGGCCGCGGCCAATTCGGCGTCTGCGCCGGGGGATTCGACGAGTCCGTCGGTGTACATCGCCAGCATCGTGCCCGGCGGCAAGGGGATCTCCGTGGTGGGGTAGTCGCCGTCCGGTGCGATGCCCAGCAGGAGGCCCGGCGTGAGTCCGAGGATCCCCGCGCGGCCGTCGGGATGGCGGATCAGGGGCGGGGGGTGACCGGCGGTGGCCAGCCGGGCGACGTGCCGCCGCAGGTCGATGTGGGCGAACAGGCAGCTGGTGAACAGACCCGGGTCCAGGTCGGACAGCAGGCGGTTGGTCCGGGCCAGCAGGTCGCCGGGTGAGGAGTGGGCGGTGGCGTAGGCGTGCACGGCGATGCGGACCTGCCCCATCAGGGCGGCGGCCTGCAAGTTGTGGCCCTGGACGTCGCCGATGGTGACGGCCGCGCAGTGGGGTCCGCAGTGGATGAGGTCGTAGAAGTCACCGCCGATGTCGCTCCCGTGGCCGGCCGGCAGGTAGCGGGCGGCGACGTCGAGACCGGGTACCCGGGGCAGTTCCTTGGGCAGCAGGCCGGCCTGCAGGGTGCGGGCGAGTTGGTGCTTGGTGTCGTAGAGGTGGGCGCGGTCCATGGCCTGGGCGATGAGCCCGGCCAGCGCGACGAGGACGGTGCGCTCGGACTGCGGGAAGGGCCGGGGCCGGTCGTAGGACAGGACGAGCAGCCCGACGGGGCGGCCCGAGGTGATCAACGGCAGGAAGGCCCAGGCGTCCCTGTGCCGGAAGCGCAGGGCCTCCGGGTGGGCGCGGTGCAGTTCGGCGAAGCTGGAGAAGAACAGCGGGGTGGCGCGGGTGAGCGCCTGGGCGGTGACGATGCCGGAGGTCAGGGGCGTTCCGTCGATGCGGGCCATGAACTCGTCGGTGTAGCCGCGGTGGCCGGCCAGGCGCAGGCGCCCGCCCTCGGCGAGGAGCACGACCAGGCCCTGGGCCTCGAACGCCGGGATGAGCTGGTCGGCGACCTGGTCGACCACGTCCTGCACGCCCACCGCCTCCGTGAGCCTCGCGGCCAGGTACATCAACTGGTACATCGCCGACGCGCCGACCGGGCCGCGGACGCCGGCAGGGACCACGGACTCCTCCGCCGCGTCCATCCGCTCCCGCGGTGAGCCGACGATGCTGACGCTGATCCCGGTGGGCCCCGGGTGGAGCCGGAAGGACAGCCACTGGTCCGGTGGACGCAGGGCGGTGAACCGGGTGGTCTGCTTGGTGATGACGGCGGCACGGTACGCGTCCTCGAACGCCGGGCCGTCCAGCCAGAACAGCCGTTCCCACGGGCGTGAGCCCTTCAGGTCCGCGGCACCGACGCCCAGCAGGTCGGCCGCCGCCGCGTTGAGGAACCTGACCCGGCCCTCCAGGTCCAGCGAACAGCACCCGGTCGGCAGCCGTTCGGCGAAGTCGTACGCCGCCAGCGCCTCGGCCCGTCCGGGCTCCCGACGCCGCGCCGCCCGCAGGATCAGCGCGTCCGCGCCGGCCAGGACGGGGTGGCCCCGGTCCGAGTAGTGCCTCAGCAGCCGCCCCGACCTGCCGCAGAAGATGCCGATCGTGTCCCGTTCCCCGGGGCTCAGGACCGGAGCGTGCCAGATCGGCCACAGCAGGCACACGCCACCCCACATCACGTCATCGTCCATGATCGGCGCCGCCGCCAGCATGATCTCGTAGGGCGCCACCAGCGCGACCCGGGGAAAGCGTTCCGCCAGTTCCTTGGAGTTCCCCACCCACACCAGCGACCGCTCCCGCACGGCCTGCGCCACCGGGGCCGCGTCGTCCAGGGCGATCCGTGCCCACGGGGCGGCGATCCGCCGGGACGTGCCGGACAACGCCACCAGCTCCAGCATCCGCTCCCCCGGCGCGAGCACGTAGAGCATGCCCACCGCGGTGTCGGTGTCCCGGACGAGACCTTCGAACAGGCCGGCGAAGCGCCGCATGCCGCCTGTCAACGGTTTCACGTCATGCCGGGTCACCGCGTTCGCCCCCGTCGCCGTCGTGCCGGGACACACGGGCAGGCCACCGGCGGTACCGGGCCCGCCGAGCCGTCCGTCCGTGCCGCAGAGCCCCGCGGCCCCAGCACCGCTCTGGTCCCATAACCGGACCATACGCCCCAAGGGGCACTACGGCATCCACGGCGCCGGTCACGGTGCGCAGCCCCACGGGGCAGGCCGTGTCCCCCGGGAGGGGCGGCAACCATCGCCGTGCGGGCGGGTCGGACGGGCCTGCCGGCTCCGCGCACGCCCGCACCCTGCGTGCGCGGAGCCTTCCACGGGCCGGTGCCGGAGCGCCGCTACCGCAGGCCCTCGGTGACGACGTCCATGTCGGCGCTGAAGATGACGACCTTCTCGATCAGGTCCCCGTCGAGCTGGAGGATCTCCGATCCGAGTGCCGACTTGCCGCCCGGGAAGCCGAAGTCCCAGGCCCAGTGGATGAATTCCCGGTTCTGCGAGTGACCCGTGATGAGGCCGCTCAGCGGTGGCGCCTGGCGCTGCACGGCGGTGATGTACGCGTTGATGGCGTCCCGGCCCACGATGACCTGGTCGGGCTCCATGATCGTGATGTCCTCGGTGTAGATGCCCTCCATCGCCTCGGCACGCCCGGCCGGGTCCGGAGTCATCCAGACCTCCAGGTGCTTGGCGATGAGCACCCGGGCGCGGTCCGACCCGGCGGTCAGCGTCAGGTGGAGCCGGGAGATCCGCCCGTCCGGGTCCAGGGAGACGGAGACCCCTCCGCTGCCGGAGCGACCGTTGCCCCGGACGTCCAGTCCGGCCCGGCTCCACGTGCCCGTGATGGAGCCGTCCGCCGCCACGGAAGCCGTCCACTGGTGCGTGGACTCCTTCCACTCGGCAGCCAGCGTCCGGTGGAGGTCGACGGCCGGCTCGCGGCCCTGGACCATGTCCCCGCTGTGCATCAGCAGCACGTCCTCGGCGAAGACGTCCCTGAGGTCGTCCAGGTGGGAGTGGCCGCCGTCGGCGGAGTCCACGATCTCGAAATAGCGGTCGAGCATCGTCGTCACGCTTGAATTCCATTCTGTCTGCACGTGTCGGTGGCGCCGCGCTGCGGGAGGGGCGCCCGGGGGCGGTGGCGCATCGTCGCGATCACGTTCCCGTCAGGGAGACGACACGGCCCGCACCTACGTGACGGATCAGGCGCCCGGAGTTCGCTCCGGGTGCTGGTTCCAGCGGCGCAGCTTCTCCGGGTTGAGCACGGCCCAGACCTGCGCCACGCGGCGGTCGGTGACGTCGAGGCTGATGACCGCGGCCACGGTGCGGTCGCAGCGCACCACGAGTCCGGTACGGCTGTTCACGGACTGGGCGGTCAGGGTGGTGCGCGGATGGGGGCCCAGCAGCGTCAGGAGGCTGCGGGTGACCTGCTCGCTGCCGTGCACGGATCGGACCAGTGTCCGGACCTTGCCGCCGCCGTCGAAGACGGCCATGGCGTCGGGTGACAGCGCGGACGCCAGCAACCCGGCGTCGCCCGCCGTGCAGGCATCCCCGACGGCGCGGACGGCCGCGTCGTGCTCCAGCGGGGCCGACGGACCGGAGCGCTGTGCCTGGAGCCGGCGACGCGCGATGGCGGCGAGTTCGTCGTACCCGGACCTCGCCTCCGGGCCGTCGTGCCCGGAGCCGCGGTGCTCGTCCGGCGTGACCGGTTCGCCCAGGCAGATGCGGCCCGCGGTCGTCGACAGCCAGGCACGGGGCGACGTGATGGCCGCGCGCTCCGCGTCGGACAGCGCGTACCACCGGCGATAGGTCTCGTCGATCACGCTCTCCGCATCGCTGCGGCCGCCCGACATGCGGTGGGCGACATCCAGCAGATGCCGGCGCTCGTCGAGCAGCACCGCGATCGGCACCGCGTCGCTGGCCACGTCCATACGGCATCCTCCCTCTCGTACAAGACCACACAACGCGGCCGCACGCAGCAACCTCGTCGAAGTTCGGGGGCGTGGGGGAGTGGTCCGCGAGGCGGGTGTCTTCCCGGGTCTCGTCAGGGAGACGAGGTGGCCCGTACGGGTGTGACAGCTCGGCCCGAGGAGAGCGGCCGGGCGGACCGGTCGGACCGCGAGGAGTTCGTGGCCCCTCGCGGGCCGCGGTTGCTGCGCCCGGCCCGGATGCTCACCGCGACCGGGATCACGCCGAGGACCTGCTGTGCACGGCCCTGGCGAGGAGCCGGCCCAAGTGGCGGCGCATCCGCGACGGCCGCCCCGAGGCGTACGTACGGCGGGTCCTGGTACAGGTGCACGCCGCCTGGTGGAGGCGGAGCCGGCGGCGGGAGGTGCCGCATGACCCCCTGCCCCCGTGCGTCAGGACGGTCGCGGTGCGCGGCGGTCCCGGCGACCGGCCAGTTCCCGCCTTGCTACCTTCAGCGACCCGGACGGCGACGGCTGGGTGCTCCACGAGGTCACCCTGCGGCCCCCGGCCATTGACGCTCCGTCATCCGGCCTGTATCCCGCCTGCGTTACGCCGCGCCGACGGACCTGATGAGCAGCAGCGCGATGTCGTCGGTGCGGGGGGCGGTTCGGCGCGCGTGGTCGATCAGGTCCGTGGCGAGCCGGTCCATGGGCTGGCGGGCGGTGCCGGCGAGGCGGGCGGCGAGCCCGGCCATGGCGTCGTCGAGGTCGACACCGGGGGTCTCGACGAGTCCGTCGGTGTACAGGGCGAGGACGGTGCCGGGCTCCAGGGGGATCTCGGTGGTGGGGTAGTCCGCCTCGGGGTCGATGCCGAGCAGCACCCCCGGCGGAACGGTGAGGACCTCCGTGTGCCCGTCCGGGTGGCGCAGCACCGGCGGTGGATGGCCGGCGGTGGCCAGGAGGGCCCGGCGTCGCCTGAGATCGAGCCGGGCGTAGAGGCAGCTGACGAAGCGGCCGGGGTTCAGGTCGAACAACTGGCGGTTGGCCTGGCGGAGGGCCTGCGCCGGTGCGGCCCCGGCGAAGGCCTGGGAGCGGATGGCGGGCCGGATCCGGCCCATGAGGGCCGCCGCCCTGACGTGGTGGCCCTGGACGTCGCCGATGACCGCGGCCGCCGTGGTCTCGTCGACCCGGACCAGGTCGTAGAAGTCGCCGCCGATGTCCATGCCCCGGACGCTGGGCAGGTAGCGGGCGGCGACGTCGAGTCCGGGGATGTCCGGCAGCGAGTCGGGGAGCATGGCCGCCTGCAGGGTCTCCGCGAGCTCCTTGACGGTGTCGTAGAGGCGGGCACGCTCCAGCGCCTGGGCGATCAGCCCCGCGAGTGCGGTCAGCACCGTCCGCTGGTTGCCGGAGAAGTGGTGCGGCCGTTCGAAGGCGAGGACGCACAGGCCCACGGGCCGGCCGGAGGCGATCAGCGGCAGGTAGGCCCAGGCGTCCAGGCCCTCACGGCGGGGGGCGTGCGGATAGGCGCCGAGCATCTCCTCGAAGGTGGTGAAGAAGGCCGGCGCGCCCTCGGCGAGGGTCCCGAGCGCGGCCGGGGAGGTGAGCGCCGCTCCGGTGAACACCTCCGCGGGACAGGGGTTGTAGCCCCGGCAGCCGACGAACCGCAGGGCGCCGTCCTCGGGCGAGAACAGGGCCAGGGCCAGGGTCCGGGCGTGGAAGGTCGGCAGCATCTCGTCCGCGACGAGGTCGACCACGTCGCCCACGCCGACGGCCTCGGAGAGGGCGGCGGCCAGGTGCAGCACCTGGTAGAGCTCGCCCAGGGCGATCGGCGCGCCACGGGGCGCCGCCGTGCCGGGGCGCGCCGCGGCCCGGACGCGGTCGGGACCGCAGGGCACGAGGCGCACGCTCACCCCGGAGGCGTCGGGGTAGAGCTCGAAGGCGAGCCGCCGGTCCGGCGGGACCGTCGCCGTGAAGGATTCCTGCTGCCGGCTGACCACGGCCGCCCGGAAGCGGTCCTCGAAGGCGGGATCGTTGGACCAGGACAGGGCCTGCCAGGGGCGTCTGCCGAGGAGACCGGGGACGGTCCCGCCCAGCAGACGGGCCGCGGTGGAGTTCAGGTAGGTGAATCTGCCCTCGAGGTCGAGGGTGCAGCTGCCTCCCGGCAGGCGTTCGGCGAAGTGTGCCGCGGCCTGCGCCTCGGACGGCTCCCACTCCTGGGCGGGGGGCTGGGACAGGGTCCGTGGGGACGCGGCGGGAGTGACCGGGTGCCCGGCGTCCGCGGCGTCCCGCAGGAACCGCCCCAGGCGGCGGCAGGCGGCGCCGACCCGCTCGTGGCTGGGTCCGGCGAGCTCGGCGGCGTCGCAGCAGGGCCAGAACAGCAGGAGCGCCCCCCAGGCCTCGGAGCCGTCGAGGACCGGTGCCGCGGCCACCGCGAAGTGGTACGGCAGGGCGATCGCCGTGCGGGGGTAACGACGGGCGAGTTCCTGGGGCTTGCTGAGCCACACCAGGCGTCTGTCGCGCACCGCGTCGGACACGGGGACGTGGGCGGACAGGGCCACCCCGAACCAGGGTGCGAGGTACTCCGCCGGCATCCCCGTGGTCACTTCGAGCCGCAGCGACCGTCCCTCGGGGGTCAGCAGGAACAGCGCGCCCGCGTGGGCGCCGGTGTCCCGCGCGGCGAGCTCCAGCAACCGGTCCAGTTCCGCCCGGCACGTCGGCCCGGCGGCGTCGGCAGCGGTGCTCGCGTACGCCTGAGCAGCACCGTCGTCCGGTGTAGCGCTCATGGCTCAACCGTACGTCCGGACCGGCCGGCCCCGCCCGGGACGCCGGCCGGTGGCTCAGCCGGCGACGCGGTAGCGGCTGGTGATCGCGACGCGGTTGAACGCGTTCATCAGCGTCGCCAGCCAGGCGACCGCCGAGACCTGGTCGGCGGTGAGCACGGCCGCGGCCGCTTCGTAGTCCGCGTCGCTCACGTGCCCCTCCGGCACGCGGGTGATCGCCTCCGTCAGGCGCAGGGCGGCGCGGTCCGTCCCGGAGAAGTAGCCGGCTTCCTCCCATGCGGGCAGCACGGCGATCCGGTCCGGGTTCTCGCCCTTCTTCAGGGCGTCGCGCGTGTGCATCCGCAGGCAGAACGCACAGCCGTTGATCTGGGACGTGCGGATCTTCAGCAGTTCGACCAGGAGCGGGTCGAGGCCCGCCGCGGCGGCGCTCTCCTCCACCGCCGTGGACAGGGCGAGGAGCGCCTGGTAGCTGTCCGGGTGCTGCTTTCCGATGTTCACGCGCTGCTGCTCGGTCATGGATGTCCCCTCTGGGTGTCTTCTCTGGGTGTCTTCTGCCGGGTAAGCCTCGTCGAAGGTCCGCCGTCACGCACGGCGGCGTTCCGTCCGGTGGGACGGGTCAAACGTGTGCGATCTTCGCCGGGTCGAGGACCCTGCGGTAGGCGCTGATCAGGCCGTCCTCGATCTCCACCGTGTCGACGGAGAAGACGCGGCCTGCGCGGCGGTGCAGGAGCGCGGGTTCGCCGCCGACCTCGACGAGGTCGACGCGGTCCGGACGCCACCGGAGCCACACCCCCACCATCAGCTTGGCGATGCGCGTGCCGCCGTGGACCAGCTTGCGCGCCGTGAAGACCTCGCCGCCGCCGTCCGTGACGTACACGGCCTCCGGGTGGAGGAGCCGCACCAGTCCGGCCATGTCCCCGGCCTCGTACGCGGCGCGGAACGCGGCGAGCAGCCGTTCCCGCTCCGCCCGGGTCGCCTGCGGCGTCGACTGCCTCGCCCTGACCACCTTGCGCCGCGCCCGCGAGGCGAGTTGGCGGGCGGCCGGTGCGGAGGCGTCCAGCACGTCGACGATCCGGCTGAACTCGAGGCCGAAGACGTCGTGGAGGATGAAGGCCACACGCTCCGGCGGGCTCAGTTCCTCCATGACGAGCAGCATCGCCGACCCGACGGACTCGTCGACGAGCACCGCCTCCGACGCGTCAGGACCCGTCAGCAACGGCGCGGGCAGCCATGGCCCCACATAAGTCTCCCGGCGGGCGCGCGCGGACTTCAGGACGTCGTACGACCGTCGGGCGGCGACCGTGACCAGCCAGGCCCGGAGGTCGCCGATGTCGCGCAGATCCGCTCCGGCCGCCCGCAGCCACACGTCCTGGGCGATGTCCTCGGCGTCGGCCACGCTTCCCAGCAGGCGGTACCCCACCCCGAACACGGCGGGCCGGTGCGTCTCCCACTCGGCCTCGAGCACCTCGGGCGACCTGGGTATGCGCATGAGACTCATGCTCGCGTGACCTCCTTCGCCCCCACATCCGGCGAAATCGAGATGTTTTTCATCCTGAATGAAGCTCCTGGGAGCGAAGGGCCCCCGGCACGGGAAGCGGGCTCAGTCGCGCCCGAGCCCTCCCCGTACGTACGACCCCACCGCGGGAGCGTGCGCTTCGGCCTCCGCCCGCACGTCGGCGAGGCTCTGCTCGGCCAGCACCTTCCGCCAGGCCAGCTCGGCCCGCCCCATGGCGCTGTTCACCGCACAGGGACGGCGGAAACCGCCCGCCGGCACCCGCTCGCCGATCGTGCCGCAGCGGCGGATCTCGGCGCAGCGGAACAGGGGGTCGTCCCCCTCGACGGCGAGGACCACGTCCAGCATCGACACCGCCTCCAGCGGGCGGGCCAGCCGGAAGCCGCCCCGCGCACCCGGCACGGATTCCAGCAGACCCGCCTTGACGAGCTGCTGGAGCTGCTTGTTCAGGTAGGACGCCGACAGATCGTGACCGGCGGCCAGCTGCGCGGTCGGGACCGGCTCGCCGTCCCCGAGCCACGCGAGGTTGAGCAGTGTGTGCACCGCCCATTCGACGCCCTTACCCGTTCGCATACCTGGATAGTAAACATCCAGATATCGTCCGTCAAAGGTCATGCCTGCTCGGGGGGCACCTCAGCGGTGACGGCCGCCCCTGCGGGGGTCGCCGG
This sequence comes from Streptomyces sp. PA03-1a, assembly GCF_033792805.1. NCBI lineage: Bacteria > Bacillati > Actinomycetota > Actinomycetes > Kitasatosporales > Streptomycetaceae > Streptomyces > Streptomyces sp. PA03-1a. Next base: position 66,410 of record NZ_JARAVO010000007.1, on the reverse strand, counting down.
CCCGGCTGCGCACCACGGGGAGGGTCACGGCGTACGCGCCGAGGGCGGAGGGGGTCACGACGGCAGCGATCCACGTGGTGCGCAGGCGTACGTCGCTCCAGGACAGGCCGTTCCCCAACCGTGGGGCAGTCCCAGGAGCACGGCGCTGGTGAGGAGCGACAGGGTGGCCGACCAGACGAGGGCGGCGGCCAGGTGGACGAGCCAGCCGGGGGTGCGGTGGTCGCGGGCCCGCCACGCACGGGCGAGGCCGTAGGCGGGGAGGACTCCCGCCGTGCCGGCGAGGCCGGCCAGCAGCAGCGCGCCGATGATGCCGCCGTGGTAGCTCCCGGCCAGGCCGAGGCCGATGACGAGGAGCGCCGCAACGGCCGTGCCGGCCCCCCACGCGGCGGGCAGGCGGAGTTCCCCGCTTCCTCCCGTGCCCGTCATCGGACACCCGCTTCCGCGGCGGGCGGTCTGGCCGAGGCCGGTCGTCCGGAGGCCTGCGGGCGGCGGTCGCGGTACCCGGACACCGCGAAGGCGGCCGCGCAGAGCGTGCCGGCGGTGCCGGCGACGATGCCGAGGACGGCGGTCGGCGGCATGTCGTCACCGGCCGGGTAGCGCCGGCCGCACAGGCGTACCGACCGGGGATGGTCTGCTGCCGCCTCCAGACACAGGCGGGCGCCCACGGCGATGCGGCCCGGCATCTGCGACACGGGCAGGTCACGGTCGACAAGGGGGCGCCCGGCGACCTCGTACCCGACACGCGCACTCGCGCCCCTGCCGAACGTCACCTCTTCGATCACGCCGTCCACCCGCACGGCCGAGGCGTCGATCCGGTCGGCGCCCCGGACCTGGCCGTAGAGGAACCAGGCGACGCCCAGCGTCAGGAGCAGGCAGCAGACGGCAAGGGCGCACGGCACATTGGGCACGGCTTTGACGAAGTCCCCCCGCATGCACCGGAGTATGGCACCGCGGCGGCACGAAAGCGCCCGGCCGGACGCCGGGGCCCGCGGGGCCGGTGCCGCGGCGTGTGCGCGGCACCGGCCCCCGGGCGTCACTTCAGGCCGAAGGCCCGGATGACGGTCTGCGCGACCGATCCCCCGGCGCGTGCCGTGGCGCTGGTGCGCAGCGACACGAACGCGGCCGAGGAGGGGGCGTGCAGGGTGGCCCGCCAGGATCCCTGACGGACCTTCAGGTCCTGGCGGTGCCAGGACGCTCCGTCGTCGTAGGAGACCTCGAGCCGGACCGAGGACACCGCGTCCTTCGCGGACGTGCCGAGCACCGAGGGGGTGATCGAGACCTCCTGCGTGCGGCGTGCCCTGCCTGCGGCGTCGAGTTCCGTTCCGTAGTCGAGTTGGACCAGCGGCACGGTCCCGGACTGCGCCTTGCCCGAGACGAAGTCCCACTGCGTGTGGGTCTTCGACGAGTACGGGCTCAGCGCCGGATCACCCGCGGTGTCGACGACGAGGCGGTACGGCAGCGACTCGGCCGGCAGGTCGAAGGCGTTGACGTAGGCGCTGTCGGTCGTCAGCAGCGTGGTGCCGCCCTGGAGCAGTGAGGTGCGCGCGGTCATCGTCTCGGTTCCCGCGGAGCCCGTGTGCGGGGCTCCCGAGTCACTCCAGCCCGGGACGACCAGCGAGAGGGAGGTGTCGTCCCGCACCTGGGAGTCGCCGTCGGACATGCGCGGCCGCAGGACCGGGCCGAGCCACCGCTCCTGCTGGACGCTGCCCGGCCGGTAGGACGTGGGGCTGTTCGTCGCGCCCACCCAGCCGCTGACCGACGCGGTCTGCTGCCATGTGGCGTCCTCGCCCGCGGTCACCCAGTCGGTACGCCGTCCGGGTGCCATGGGCTCGAGTCCGAAGGAGTACCCCGCGGCCCACTCGTACGCCGGGTAGTCCGTCCTGCGCTCCAGGGCCTGCTTGCCTCGCGGCTGGGCGAAGTCGACGTCGACGCGCGCCAGCCGGTCCGGGTCGGCCCGGTAGGCCACGTCCGAGGGCACGGCGCCCGCGTGGTACTTGACCAGGTCGTACAGGTACGAGGGGGACGGGTGGGCCGCCACCCGGAGTCCGACCCGGTGCTCGCGCGCCGAGGCGATCCTCGCGATCAGTGCCTCACCCTCGTCCTTGGTCACCGACACCACGGGCACGTCCGAGTCGGTGGTGTAGTCCGGCGACCCGTACCAGGTGGCCAGCCGCCCCACTCCGTCGTTGACCACGAGCAGCGCTCTCGCGCCCGCCGCCTTCGCGGCCGACGCCTGCGCCGAGGGCGCGACCTCGGTGCTGTGGCGGACCACGGCGACCTTGCCGCGGGCTCGCGCCGTGGCGAACTCCTCGGCCGAACCGGCGCCCGCGAACACCGCGTCCGGCGTCGACGTGCCGTCGGGCAGGGCGGCGCTTCCCTCCTGGGCGAGCGCGTCGTCGATCCTGCCGCCGTCGTAGGACAGGTCGAGCGGCGTCTGCTGGGCCCGCAGGCGGGTGGCGAACACGAAGCTGCCGTGCCGTACCCTGGCGCCGGTCGGCTGGGCCCAGACGCTGTCGTAGCCCGGGCCGACGATCACGTTCTCCCTGACCGCGCCGTAGTCACCGGGGCTGGGTTCGGTGGAGGTGAAGGAGCGGAAGAAGTCCAGCCGGGTGTTCACCAGCGTGGTGGGCTTCGGTGTGACGGCCCGCACCTGATGCGCCTTGGAGGCGTCGAGGACGACCTGCCGGTCCGCGGTCAGGTCCACCTCGGGGGCGCTCAGCAGGGCGATGCCCCGGGAACTCGGGCCGTGGGTGCCCACGACGTCCGCGTACGACACCACCGTGTAGGTGTCGGCGGGCAGACGCAGGGTCAGCTCCCCGCTCGCCGGGATCTCGTAGGCGGTGGTGGACCTGCTGAGGGCGCCCTTGAGGTGGATCCAGCCGCTCATCGGCTCGCCCGAGCGGTCCTTCATGGTGATGCCGAGGTCGTACCGCTCCGGCTCGAGGCCGATGCCGGCGACCGTGTGGGCGACCGCCGCACCGGTGGCGTCGCGGGCGACGACCTGGGCGGTGTGGTCGCCCCGTGCGAGGCCGGAGGGGTCGGCGCCGACCTCCACCGCGGTGCTGCCGTGGGCCGGCACGGTGACCTGGTCGGCGGAGAGGGAGAACACGCCGTCGTCCGGGGCACCCGCCTCCACCGCGAGGCGCAACGTCACCGGCTCGTCACCGGAGTTGGTGTACGTGATCCCCTGCGTGACGGGGCCGGTGCCGCCGTTCGGCCACCGGAGGAAGCGGAAGACCGATCCGGTCGCCGTGACCCGGGCGCGGACCGCGGCCGCGACGTCGACGCGTCCCGAACCGCCCTGGTAGGCGGTCAGGTACGGCGTCGCCTTGCTGGTGCTCATCAGGGCGTCCTTCAACCGGCTGCCCGGCCAGTCGGGATGCCGCTGCGCCAGCAGGACCGCGGCGCCCGCGACGTGCGGGGAGGCCATCGAGGTCCCGCTCATCGTGGTGTAGGGGCCCTCTCCCCCGCTCGCGTACTGCGACCGGGCGGCCAGGACGTCCACGCCCGGGGCCGTCAGGTCGGGCTTGACGCCCTCGTCGCCGACGCGCGGTCCGACGCTGGAGAAGAACGCGAGGTCGTCGGAGGGGCCGACCGCGCCCACGGTCAGCGCGGCGTCGGCGGCGGCCGGGGAACCGATGGTGTACGGCGTGGACCCCCGGCCGCTGTTGCCGGCGGCGACGACGAACAGCGTGCCCGTCTCGGCGCTCAGAGCGTTGAGGCTCCGGCTCATCAGGTCGGTTCCGTCGCTCGGCTCGGCGCTGCCCAGGCTCATGTTGACGACCCTGGCGTGCTCCGTGCGCGCGGCCCACTCCATGCCGCCGATGACCCAGGACTCCTGTCCCTCGCCGCGGTTGCCGAGCACCTTGCCGACCACCAGGTCGGCGCCGGGGGCCACGCCCTTCTCCTTGCCGTCCGACGCCGCGCCGGTGCCGGCGACGGTGGAGGCGACGTGGGTCCCGTGGCCGCTGCCGTCCGGCACGTCCTGGTCGGGAACGAAACTGCGGGTGCTGACGATCCGGTCCCTCAGGTCCGGGTGCCCGGTGTCGGCGCCGGTGTCCAGCACCGCGACCTTGACGCCGGAGCCGGTGTCCCCCGACTCCCAGACCTGCGGCGCACCGATCTGGGCCGTGGTGTCGGCGAGCGTCGCCTTCGTCCTGCCGTCCAGCCAGATCTTGTCGATGCCGCCGGTGAACGACGGGGCCGCGGCGGCACGGCGGGACCCGGTCGCCTCCCGCCCGGAGGGGCCGGTGCCGCCCGCGGTGAGCGCGGCCCAGGCGTCGGCCGCTTCCGACCGGTCGGCCGCGAGGGCAGCGCCGCCGACGGAGGGCAGGTCGCGGCGGGTCTCCGCACCGGGCAGGGCGCTGCCGCCGCGGCGGAGGGCGGCGTGGTTCCCGCCGGTGACGATCAGGGGCAGCCGCGGGGCGTGCGCGTCGTCGTAGCCCTGCGCTATCAGCCCGGTGACGTTGAACAGGCGCTTGTCGAGGCGGTCCGCTGCCACGTACGCGAGCGCGTCGTCCGGGTAGACGTAGGTGTCGCCCGCCTCGGTGACGATGCGCACCGAACCGGCGGCCCCGGGACGGCGCTCGACGGTCAGCGAGTCCCGCCCGCCGCCGGTCCCCGGGGTGACGACGACCTTGTCCCCGGTGATGAGGGTCACGGTCTTCACCTGGCCCCCGGCGGGGGCCGGCGGCCCTTCCGGCGGTGCGGCGGACGCGGCCGCCCCCGCCGACGCGGGGCTCAGGAGAGTGACGAGTACGGCGGTGGCGGTGCCCAGAGCCGCCAAGCCCGTTCTTCGGGCCGTGGTGAACAGCACTGTTCCTCCTTGCGTTTTCCTGGGCGAATACGATCACATCCCTGAGATTTCGAACAGATCTTGACAGCCTCGAACAGCGAGGTAGCGCATGTCACTTGAGGCGCTGTGTCGTGGAGCGGGGCTCGGGGCGAAGCGCGGAGTCAGGTGCCGGTGCGGGGCAGGGTACCGGTGCCGCACATGCGCTGCGCGGCCTCCGTCACGTCACCGCGTACGCAGCGGCCGGCGCAGCAGGAAGACGCCGACGGCGGCTGACACCAGGATCACGTACAGCGCGAAGACCACGCCCGCGTCCCGCAGTCCGAGCGCCAGGCTGAGCGCGCCGACCCCGACCACCGGTACGGAGATGCCGACGTAGGCGGCGACGAAGAAGGCCGAGATCGTCGCGCCGCGGTGCTCGTCGGGGGCCACCGCGCTCACGCCGGTCAGGCCTGCGCGGAACGACATGCCCTGCCCGAGGCCGCCGACCAGGGCACCCACCACCAGTACCGGCAGGGACTCCACCACCAGCGAGGCCGCGACCACGGCCATGCCGGCCGTGAGCGCCAGGCATCCGGTCGGCAGTGCGCGCCGGACGCCCAGACGTCCCATCAGCATCTGCCCGGCGGTGGAAGCGCAGAACACGGAGAAGACGACGAGGCCGTCGACGGCCAGGTTGCGCTCCCCCAGCGTCATGGCGAGGAAGCTCGGCGCCACCGCCGTGAACAGGCCGAGCAGGGAGAAACCGGCGAACGCCGCCAGCCCGGCGGGGATGAACGCCGCCCGCGTCGGCGGAGGGACGACCATGCCCTGAGGGCGCAGCGGGGGACGCGGGCTGCGCACCGCCACCGTCTCGGGCAGGGCACGCGCGACGGCGTAGGCCGCCAGCAGCAGGACGATGTGCACCAGGAAGGGCAGCCGGAGGGGCCACGGCGCGTACTGCGCCAGGACCCCCGACAGCAGCGGCCCGCAGCCGAGGCCGCCCATGTTGGCGGCGGTGGCCGCGAGACCCGCGCGTGCGCGCCGGTCCGGGGGCGCCAGTTCGAGCACCGCGGCCGTCGCGGCCCCGCTGAGCAGACCGGCCGAGAACCCCGACAGCAGCCGCCCCGCGAACAGCAGCGGCAGGCCGCTCTCGAAGAGGAAGCACACCGCGCTCAGCAGCGACAGGCCCAGCGCTGCGAACAGCACCGGGCGCCGGCCGAGGACGTCGGAGAAGTCCCCGGCAACCAGCAACGCGGCGATCACCCCGATCGCGTAGACCGCGAAGACCACCGTGACGACCAGTTCGGAGAAGCCGATCTGTTCCCGGTAGAGCCCGTACAGCGGTGTCGGCAGCGTGGTGCCCGCCATGCCGACCGCGAACACGCCCGACGCCGCGACGTACGCGCTCCGCGCGCGGCGTTCCCCGGTGGCTTGCCTGATCACGCTTCCACGCTAGCTGACGACCCGTCGGATCGGACGCTCCTGCGCGCCCCACGGCGTCGCCTTGAGAACAGGCAGGCCGACGTGCCAGGCTGACCCGCCATGACCCGCGCCTCCAGCCCCCGCCTCGACGCCCGGGGCATCGACCGCGCGGCCGGGGTGCTGCTCGGTGCGGCCGTCGGTGACGCGCTGGGGGTGCCCTACGAGTTCAAGGCGACCCTGCGCGAGGACCAGCAGCCGGGCATGATCGGCGGCGGTCTCGGGCCGTACCGGCCCGGCGAGTACTCCGACGACACCCAGATGCAGGTGTGCGTCGCCCAGGTCGCGGCGACCGGGGCGGACCTGCGCAGCCCCGGGGCCCTGGACGCGATCGCCGCCGGCTTCCGGCACTGGGTGGACGGCGGGGCCAGTGACGTCGGCGCCCAGACCCGCTCCGTGCTGGGCGCCGCCGAAGCGCTGCCCGGAAGCCCGGCGGAGGCGCTGCGGGAGGCCGCCCGCCGGTACGCCGCCGGGCACCGGCTCACCGCGGGGAACGGCTCGCTGATGCGCACCGGGATCGTCGCCCTCGCACACCTCGGGGACGCCGCCGCGATGGCCGAGGCCGCCACCGCGGTCAGCTCCCTCACCCACCCGGACCCCGACTGCGCCGACGCCTGCGTCCTGTGGTGCTCCGGCATCCGCACCGCCGTGCTGCACGGCACCTTCGACGGTGTGCGGGCCGGGCTCGACCTCCTCCCGGCCGTACGGCGGGACACGTGGGCGAAGCGGCTGGACGAGGCGGAGGCCGCGCCGCCCGGGCACTTCGCCGACAACGGCTGGGTCGTCCGGGCGCTCCAGGCGGCCTGGTCGGCGATCACCCGTACGCCCGTACCCGAACTCGACCCCGGAAAGGGCCGTTTCCCCGCGGCGCACCTGCGGCAGGCGCTGGCGGCCGCGGTGCGGGCCGGCCACGACACCGACACCGTCGCGGCGATCGCCGGCGCCCTGCTCGGCGCGCGCTGGGGCTGCTCCGGCATCCCCCTGGACTGGCAGCGGGCCGTCCACGGCTGGCCCGGCCTGAGCGGGCCCGACCTGGTACGGCTCGCGGTCCTCACCGCCAGGGACGGGGCCGACGACGATGACGGCTGGCCCTCGGCACCGCGCGTGCCACTGCCTTCCCACTCCCCCGCCGGCCTCGCCGTCACCCACCCGCACGACCCCGGTGTGATGCTGGGCAACCTGGCCCTGGCCCAGGGCGCCGGGCCGGTCACGGCCGACGCGGTGGTGTCGCTGTGCCGTACGGGAACGGCGCCCGTGCTGCCCGGCGCCGACGTGGAGCACATACGGGTGTGGCTGCGGGACGGCACGGGAGACAACGCCAACCTCGCCTTCGTGCTGGACCAGGCCGCCCGGCAGGTGCTGCGGCTGCGGCGCGCGGGCAAGAAGGTCCTGCTCCACTCCTCGGCCGGGCAGAGCCGGACCGCCGCCGTCGCCGCCGTCTACAGCCATCTCGCCGGCGGGGCGCCGGGTGGGGCGCTCCCGGTGCCGGCCCACCCCGAACTGCGCCACGCCGTACGGGCACTGACCGCGGCACCCGCCCCGGCCACCGCGCACGGCACGCAAGCCCCCGCGGCGGCCGTGCCGGCGGCGCGCGACGCCTCCCCGGAGGAGGACGCCGCCGACGGCATCGACAGCACCGACCCCGAGGAGCAGCCGGAGCACGAGAGCGAACGACCGCCACTGCCGGGGTACGCACTGTCCCGCGTGCGCGGGCTGCTGCTCGGCCTGGCCCTGGGCGACACGCTGGGCTCCGCCCAGGGCACGCTGCCGGACCGCGGCCCGCTGAGGGCCGGTGCCGGCACCCAACTGGCCTGCTTCACCGTCGAAGGCATCATCCGCGCACGGACCGGTGCCCGGCACGGTGCCGGTCATCTCCCGTCAGCCGTGCAGCGCGCCCACGGCCGACGGGAAGCCCTCCAGGACGCAGGCGGCCACCAGCCCGGCGGCTGGCTCGCTCGCGTCCCCGCGCTGGCCGAACCGCGCGGCAAGGAGCCGGACTTCCTCGCCACCGACCTCCGCGCCGACCTCCGCGCCGTCCTCCCCGTCGCCGTCGCCGGCGCTACGCACGGCCCGGCCCAAGCGGCCGCCTGGGCAGGCGAGATCGCCGCCCACCCCGCGGCGGCCCACGCGACCGTGCTGCTCCACCACTGCCTGACCGGCACCACGGAAGCCCAGGAGCCCCTGTTCGCCGAGCAGTCGCAACTCCACCTCGCCCTGCGGGCCGGCCTGGACGCCCTCGGCGACACGGGCGAACCCGGCCGCCTCCACACGGCGTACCGGCAGGCCACCGACGACCCGGCCGACCCGCGACGGCTCGCCGCCCTCGCCCCGGACGCGACCGCTCCCTCAGCGCTGCGCGGCGCCCTCTACTGCGCCGCTTCCTTCCCCCACCGGCACCAGATCGGCGACGCACTCCACTTCGCCGCCGCCGCGCCTGACGGCGCGTCCGTCGCCTCCCTCACCGGCGCCCTCCTCGGCGCCGCCCACGGCGTACGGGCCCTGCCGGCCGGTCCGCTCAGCCGCCATGAACTCACCTGGGTCCTGGACACCCTCGCCCACGACCTCCTCGCGCCGTCTACGGCTGGAAGTACTCCGACATCAGGTCGCTGACCCATTCCGGCTGCTTGACGTCCACCGCGCGGAACTCCACCATCGCCGGCTTCAGGTCGATGACCGGGGTGCCGGAGACCGCGTCAAGGCCCAGCACCGTCAGTTCACGGCCGTGGACCGATTCGATGGAGCAGCACGTCACCCCGATGCGGTTCGGCCTGCGGGGGCCGCGGCCGGCGAAGACACCGACGGGCGGGAGGTCGGAGCGGCCGCGGTAGGGGCGGGGTTCGCGGTGGTCGTCGCTCTCGGGGAACCGGTCGAAGACGAAGAGGACCTCCACGTGGGAGAAGCCCTCCAGACCCTGCAGGCACGCCTCACCGAAGCGCTCGTCGATGGTGATCGTGCTCCGGACGGCACCCCAGTTGTCCGTGTGCTGGACGTCCGTCCGGTCGTTCCGGACCGTACCTATCGAAGTGACCTCGAAACGTGGCATGGCACGGTTCTATCGCTCGGGGCGATGCCGTGCCCAGATGAGGACCGGTCCCGGGACCGGGTGCCCGGATGACGCGGTGGGCCCTCCCCGCGGGTGCGGGGAGGGCCCGGGGAGCGGTCAGGGACGGCGGATCACAACTGCTTGATGCGGATGTCGCGGTAGGAGATCACGTCCGTCGTGCTGTGGACCTGGAGGCCGATGTAGCCGGTGGCGTAGCGCCGGCCGTCAGTGCCCGGGTCCCCGTCGCGCGGCGGGGTGAAGACCTGGCCGCCGACGTTGTCGAACTCGTTGATGACGACGCCGTTGCGCAGGACCGTGAAGTGCTGGCCCTCGGCGCGGATCTCGTAGTCGTTCCAGGTGCCCTTCGGGGTCACGCCGGCGCCGCCGAGGCCCACGCGGTCGAAGCCGTAGACGGAGCCGGTCTTGTACATGTCACCGTCGGGGCGGTCGAGGATCTGGATCTCGTGCCCGTAGTTGATGGCGACCCACTCGGGACGGGACTCCTCGGGGTGGTCGTGTACGTCCGGGAAGCGGATGAAGACACCGCCGTTGGCGTTGCCGGTGCCCGGGGCGTCGTCGCGGAACTGGAGCTTGAGCGAGAAGTCGCCGTACTTCCGCTCCGGGAACCACAGCATGCCCATGCCGGGGACGGTGGTGCTGCTGGTGATGGCGCCGTCGCCGGAGAGGGTGAAGCGGCCGCCACCGACCTGCTCCCACTTCGCCAGGGAGGCCTCGGTGCCGTCGAACAGGTCGCGGTAGCCCTGCGTCTGGCCGGGCTTGCCGATCTTCGACTGCTTGGCGGCCTTGGTGATCTTGTTGAACTCGCGCTGGTCGATGACGTTGTCGGCGAGCAGCCGGTCGAGCACGCCGTCGACGTGCTTGAGGAACAGGGCGTGCGAGGACCAGTCCTTCTCGTCCTCGATCAGCTCGTTGATGGTGCAGCGGCTGCGGGTGAGCCGGTTCGGCACGCCCGAGTCCACGGTGCCGACGATGACGGTCAGCCGCTCGTCGTACTCCGGGCAGTTGGGCGCCGGGACGCCGCCGCCCTGCGCGATGGTGAAGGTCACCTCGCGCGCCGTCGCGGTGTTGCCCGCCTTGTCCGTGGCGCGGTAGGCGAGCGTGTGGGAGCCGATCCGGTCGACGATGACGGGGGCGGAGTACACGAGGTACGGGCCGCCGTCGAGGGAGTACTCGATCCGGTCCACCCCGGAGCCCGCATCGGTGGCGGTGACGGTGACCTTGGCGCTGGTGATGTACGCGCCATTGGAATTCCTGGTGCCGGTCACGGTCGCCGAGGTCTCCGGCGCGGTGGTGTCCTGGGTGGGCGGCGCCACGACGGTGAACGCGACGGACTTCTCGGCCGACGCGTTGCCCGCCTTGTCGGCGGCGCGGTAGCGGACGGTGTGCGAGCCGACCTGGTGCACCATCACCGGCGCGGTGTAGGTCTGCCAGGCGCCGGTGGCGCCGACCGCGTACTCGATGGTGTTGACGCCCGACCCGGTGTCCGAGGCGGTGACGGTGACCGTGGCCATCGTCAGGTAGTTGCCGTCGGCGTCCTTCTCGCCGCTCACGGTGGCCGAGGTCTCCGGCGCGGTGGTGTCGTCGGTCGGCGGCGCGACCACGTCGAAGGCGACGGACTTCTCGGCGGCGACGTTGCCCGCCTGGTCGGTGGCGCGGTAGCGGACGGCGTGGGCGCCGACCTGGTCGACGACCAGCGGTGTGGTGTACGGCTGCCACGGGCCGTCCTGGCCGATCGCGTACTCCACCGTCTTCACACCGGATCCGTCGTCGGTCGCGCTGACGGTGACCGTGGCGGAGCCGACGTAGGCGCCGTCGGCGTTCTTCTGGCCCGTGACCTCGGCCGCGGTGGTGGGCGCGGTGGTGTCCTCGCCGCCGGGCTCGGTCACCGTGAGGATGCCCTGCATCTGGCCGTGGCCGGGGATGCTGCAGAAGAAGCGGTAGCGCCCGGGTGTGAGGGTGACGTCGACGGTGTGCCGGCCGCCGCTGTCGTCGCCCGGGTTGGCCAGGATGTTGACCGGGACGTCATGGTTGTACTCGGGGTCCGACACGTCGAAGGTGAGCGTGTGCGGCATGCCGATGTCGTTGCCGGTCGCCGCGCTGTTCTCGAAGACGAGCGTCGTCGGCCCGGCGACCGCCGTGGTCGGGAAGCTCGCGTACTGGTCGGTGCGTGAGCTCGCCGTCCAGGTGAGCACCTGGGCGGCGGCCGTGGTCCCGCCGGCCGCCGCACGGTCGTCGGTGCGCCCGTAGGCGACCGTCGAGGTGAGCCCCAGCACCATCAGCAGCGCGCCCAGCAGGGCCGCCAGGGGGCGTAGAGGTCGCTGTCTCACTGTGCCGCCTTCCTGACCAGGTCCTGCGCGGCGGGGGTCGCCGCGCCGCCCGTGTACGTCACGCGCCACAGCGCGGACTGGGAGTCGGAGGTGAAGAAGCCGCGCCCGTAGTCGAGGACGTAGAGCGAGCCGTCCGGGGCGAACTTCCAGTCCATGAGGTTGCGGATGCCGCCCTGGCCGACCGGGATGATCTTCTTCAGGGACTCGGCGGTGACGGGCAGCCCGCCCTTGCCGACGGTCTTGGGGTCGGTCAGCACCGCGTGACGCGGATTGTCCGCGTCGTAGAAGTCGCCGACGAACCACTTGCCGTCCCAGTACTGCGGCCACGCGCCGGCGCCCGCGGTCGTGGCGTCGTAGCGGTAGACCGGGCCGTCCATGGCGGCCTGGCCGCCGCCCTTGAGCCACGGCAGGAGGTAGGTGGCCTCCTCGTTCTTGTAGCTCGGGACCCCATTGGCGTCCCGGGGGAAGTCGGGGGCGCCGCCCTGCGGGGAGTACCAGATGGTGTTGCCGGTGACGGGCGGGAGGTTCACCAGTCCGTCGTTGTTCGGCGACTCGTTCTTGGGGGCGTCGCAGTCGTACCAGCCCAGCGGCTTGCCCGGGTCCGGCAGGTTGCGGTCCCTGTAGGGCTGCTTGTTGCCCATGCAGAACGGCCAGCCGTGGTTGCCGGCCTTGGTGATCGCGGCGAACGTGTCGTACTTCGCCGGTCCCCAGGTCGTGCTCGGTGCGCCCGCGTCGGGGCCGACCCAGCCCGCGTAGAGGACGTCGGTCTTCTTGTCGACGGAGATCCGCGCCGGGTTGCGCACGCCCATGACGTAGATCTCGCCGCGGGTCTTGCCGCCGCCCTCGTCCTGCTCCTTGCCGGTGAAGAGGTTGCCCTCGGGCAGGGTGTAGGTGCCGTCCGGCTCCGGGTGGATGCGCAGGATCTTGCCGTTGAGGTTGTTGGTGTTGCCCGCGGTGCGGCGGGCGTCGGCGAAGGACAGGCCCTTGAAGTTGGGCTGTGGGTTGTTGCCGGAGTAACCGTCGCTGAACCCGGACGAGTTGTTGTCACCGGTCGCGATGTACAGGTTGCCCTTGGAGTCCCAGGCCATCCCGCCGCCGGCGTGGCAGCAGCTGTGGACCTGGACGGGCCACTTGAGCAGGACCTTCTCGGAGGCGAGGTCCAGCTTGTCGGTGGCGAGGTCCAGCGTGAAGCGGGAGACGCGCCGCTCCGCGACGTGCTTGTCGCGGTCGAGACCGGAGTGCGGGGTGTAGTGGAGGTACACCCAGCCGTTGGTCTCGAAGGCGGGGTCGAGCTCGATGCCGAGCAGCCCCTCCTCGACCTTGGTGAGTTCGTCGCCGCCGCCCTTGTTGCCGAAGACGGTCAGGGCGCCCGCGAGGGTCACCTTCTTCGTCGCCGGGTCGTAGACGTGGACCTGGCCGAGACCCTTGCCCATGTCGGGGCTGTTCCAGTCGGTCACGACCGGCGCGCCGTTGGCACCGCCGCCGCGGCCGATGTACAGCACCCGTCCGTCGGGGGCGACGACCATGCCGTGCGGTTCGCCGATCTGGTCCTGCTGGCCGGGCTGGTTGGGCTGGGTGACCTTCACCGCGCTGTAGTTGGCGTCGATCGTCGCCTTGCAGTCGGCGCGTGAGAGCCGGGTGGTCCACTGCAGGGCGCCGCGCAGGTGGTCGCGGAAGTCGGTCTCGGCGAACGAATCCGCCGTACCGCCCATCCCGGTGTAGAAGGACCGGCCGCCGTCGTAGTCACGGCACCAGGAGACGGGGTGGTCGACGCCGTTGGCGCCGGTTCCCGGCTTGTAGCTGCTCTCCCTGACCTTGGCCACGGTGTGCACCTTGCCGGTCGGGTTGCTCGCCCAGTTGAGCCACTTGTCGGGCCGCTTCCACTCCAGCGGCAGGTCCTTCGTGGCCGGATTGGTCCGGTCGGGGATCTCGACGACGGCGCGCTGGACGGCGGCCGGGTTGGTGGCCGCGGGCCGGGCGCCGATCAGGCCGGCGAACCAGTCGGAGTACGGTTCGGTGCGCGCCGCGTCGTGGATGCCGAGGAAGCCGCCACCGGCCTCCATGTAGGCCTCCAGGCCGGCCTCCTGCTCGGGGTCGAGCACATCGCCGCCCCCGGTCAGGAAGACGACCGCGTTGAAGGTGCCCAGGCGCTTGGCGTTGGTGAAGACCGAGGCGTCGTCGGTCGCGACGGTCTTGTAGCGCTGGGCCGCGGGCCCGGTCAGGCCGATCGCCTCGATCGCCTCGATGCCCGCGTCGACGGTCGGGGACTCCTCGGTGGCCGAGGCGTGGAACACCAGGACCTTGACGTTCTTGCCGCCCGGTGGGGACGGCAGGGATAACGTTGTCGGCACCGGCTCCGGATACGGTCTGGCCGAGGCGGTGGTACCACCCAGCAGGGATGCCGCCAGGGTCCCGGTCACCAGGACCGCGGCCGCGCCTCGCCGGGATCTCGACCGGTGATGTGGTGCGCTCTGCATCGTTCACCCACCTTCGTAGGTCACAGCAACAGCGCCTGAAGCTAGACGGCTTTTGACGGTCCGCCAACAGCTATGGACGGAATCTCACCAACTTTGTCCTGGGTGTGGATAAACGGAGATCCCTGGTCTACCGTGTGGCCGTCCCCGGGGACCCTCGCGCCCCGACCGTCTCCTCACGGCACTGGAGAGACCGGTATGGCTTTGGACAGAAGGAGTTTCAACCGGCGGCTGCTGGCCGGTGGCGTGGTCGCCGCCACCGGGACGGCCTCGCTGGCGGTGGCCTCCGCCCCCTCGGCTTCCTCCGCGGAGCCCTCACCGCCCACCGCACCGGCCGGCGGCCAGGTGCGCCACCTCAAGCTCTACGCCGAGACGTTGCCGAACGGCCGGATGGGGTACGGCCTGGAGAAGGGCAAGGCCACCGTGCCCGGCCCGCTGATCGAGCTGGTCGAGGGCGACACCCTGCACATCGAGTTCGAGAACGCCTCGGACGTGGACGCCAGCCTCCACGTCCACGGCATGGACTACGACATCGCCAGCGACGGCACCCGGATGACCCGCAGCCACGTCGAGCCGGGCGGCACGCGGACGTACACCTGGCGCACCCACGCCCCGGGCCGGCGCAAGGACGGCACGTGGCGGCCGGGCAGCGCGGGCTACTGGCACTACCACGACCACGTCGTGGGCACCGACCACGGAACGGGCGGGATCCGCAAGGGCCTCTACGGGCCGGTCGTCGTGCGCAGGAAGGGCGACATCCTGCCGGACAAGCAGTTCACGATCGTCTTCAACGACATGACGATCAACAACAGGTCCGGCGCCGACACCCCGAACTTCGAGGCGACGGTGGGCGACCGCGTCGAGATCGTCATGATCACGCACGGCGAGTACTACCACACGTTCCACATGCACGGTCACCGCTGGGCCGACAACAGGACGGGCCTGCTGACCGGACCCGACGACCCCAGCCGGGTGATCGACAACAAGATCACCGGACCGGCGGACTCCTTCGGCTTCCAGATCATCGCGGGCGAACACGTCGGCGCCGGCGCGTGGATGTACCACTGCCACGTCCAGAGCCACTCCGACATGGGAATGGCCGGTCTGTTCCTCGTCGCCAAGCCCGACGGCACGATCCCGGGCTACGAACCGCACCACCCGGACCACCCCGCGGGCGCGGCGAACTCCGGGAGGAGCGGCGCGAAGACGTCCTCCGGCGGGGAACACGCGCACCACATGGGGTGACGCGCGTCCCTTCGGTGCCGACGCCGTTCCCGCGGGTTCAGGACAGACGTGCGAGGAGGGTGCGGCACGTCCGCGCTGCCGAAGGTGGCGAGCGCGTTGAGGGCGGCGGCGGTGCGCCACCGACCGTGGCGCGCCGTGACCGCGACAATCTCGGTGAGCGTGTCTACGGCCGCCGGGCCGCCCGGTCGGACGGGCGCGGACAGCAGGGCGTTCGTGCTCGTGTCCCCCGTTCCGCGGTGAGGTCGACGCCGCCGTCCCGTGCCGCCAGGAGGCGGGCAGGGCGCGCGGCGCTGTGCCGGAGGGCACTGACACGGGCGCCGTGACGGGAATCCCGTGCGTCGCTTTGTCGATATATGATCCGCGCGGCCCCTCCCCGCCAGGGGTCGTGTTCCGGCCCGCGGGCGACGTGCACCAGAGAAGAGAGCCAGGCCTCACATGAACGCAGTGGTCCCCCCGGCGGTCGCGGAGCGGTCCGAGGCCGAGGCGATGTACCGGTTCGAGACGGAGGCGCCCGGAGCCGTGCGGGCCGCGCTCGGGATGAACGCCGCGCGGATCGGTGGCGGTGTCGTGCTGTCGATGCGCAACGACCCCACCCACTACTGGAGCAAGGCCCTCGGCTTCGGCGTCACCACCCCGGTCACGGCGGAGGTCATCCACGAGGTGTGCGACTTCTACCGCTCGGAGGGGACCGCGCAGGCCGTCCTCCAGATCGCGCCCGCGTTCCTGCCCGAGGACTGGGACGACATCCGCGGCCGCGAGGGCATCACCGCGGGATCGTCCTGGGTGAAGCTCGTCTGCCCGGTCGAGGAGGCCGTGGCGCGCGCCGAAGCGCTGGGACGGCCCGCCGCCGGGATCCGGGTGGCCCCGCTGGAGCCGGAGCAGGCCCAGGAGTGGGGCGCGGTGGTGACCCGTGCGTTCGGCATGCCCGAGGAGCACTACGCGCAGATGACCGCCGCCTCGGCGAGCCGGACCGGGTGGCATCCGTTCGCGGCCCGGCTGGACGGGGAGATCGTCGGCACGGGCACGATGCACGTCAACGGCGACGCGGCCCAGATGTTCGCCGGTGCGGTGCTGCCGCACGCCCGCAAGCGCGGCGGACAGACCGCCCTGCTCGCCGCACGGGCCAGGAGGGCACGGGAGCTCGGCTGCGGTGTGCTGGTCGCCGAGACCGGCGCCGAGGCACCGGGCACCCACAACTCCTCGCTGCACAACATGCTCCGGCTCGGCTTCCAGGTGGCGTACGAGCGCCGCAACTGGGTCTGGCGGTCGTCGCCCGAGGCGTGAGGTTCCGTGGTCGGCCGTGATGCGTCCGCCGCCCGTGCGGCGGAACGCGGCCCGCGCCGCGACGATGGGTGGACCGGGTCCGCGCGACGGGACGGGTCCGGCCCTCCCCCGGAAGGTGCCCATGACCCGCGACCAGGCAGACCGCGCCCAAGCCGCACTCATCACCGGCGCGTCCTCGGGGATCGGGCGTTGCTACGCCGAGCAGCTGGCCCGGCGCGGCTATGCGCCGGTCCTCGTCGCCCGCCGCGCGGACCGGCTGGCCGCGCTCGCCGAGTCCGTCCGGCGGGAGACCGGTCTCGAGGCGACCGTGCTCGCCGCCGACCTGGCCGACCCGGGCGGCCTCGCCCGGGTGGAGCGGGCCGTCCTCGACCACGACGGCCTCGCCGTGGTCGTCAACGCGGCCGGCCTCGGGGCCCTCGGGCCGCTGCGCGAGGCCGCGCCCGCGGACCTGGACCGTCTCGTCGCGGTGAACGTGCTCGCGCTGACCCGGCTGTCCCGGGCGGCGCTGCTCTCCTTCGACCGGCACGGCTCGGGGACGTTGATCAACGTGTCGTCGATCGGCGCGTTCCACGCCCCGCCCGGCGGCACCGCCTACGCCGCGAGCAAGGCCTACGACCTGCACTTCTCCCGGGCCCTGCAACGCGAGGTCGAGGGCAGCGGCATCCGCGTGCAGGTCGTGCTGCCGGGTCCCGTGCGCACCGAGTTCTTCGAGGCCTCCGGCGTGGACTCCGCCCTGTTCCCGCAGGAGTCGTTCGTCGACGCCGACGACTTCGTCCGCGCCGCGCTCGTCGGCCTGGACATGGGTGAACTCGTCTGCATCCCCACCCTCCCCGACATGTCGGCCTGGGAGGACGAGGCCGCGCGGGGGCAGGGCCTGCGGAACGCCGCGGGCCTGCGCGGCGTCATCAGCGACCGTTACGCCCGGCCCTGACCGGGCCCCGACCGGCCCCCGGCGGCCTCAGGAAGGCCCGGAAGCGGTGTCCAGCCGGGCGCGCAGGGCCTGGGCGATCTCACCCGCGGCGGCCATCTGCTCCGCCGTGAGGGAGTCGACGAACATCTCCCGGACGGCGCCGAGGTGCGGCAGCGTGGCCCGCCGGAAGGCCTGGGCCCCGTCGTCGGTGAGGAGCACCTCGGCGCCCCGGTTGTCGGTGGTGCACTCCACGCGCCGGATCAGCCCGCGCCGCTCCATGCGTCCGAGGTGGTGGGAGAGGCGGCTGCGTTCCCAGCCGATCGCCGCCGCGAGCTCGGAGGAGCGCAGCCGGTGGCCCTCCGCCTCCCGTAGCGTGAGCAGGACGCCGTAGTCCCCGGGGGAGAGCCCCGAGTCGCCCTGCAGGCGCGACGCCAGGTGGGAGCGGAGCCGCTCCGTCGTCTCGATGAAGTCACGCCAGATCCCGAGTTCTTCCGTGGTGGGCAGAGGCCCGTGTCCGCGTCCCATGACCGCCCCTCTATTTGACACGTCAATCATATCGATGCATGCTTGACGCGTCAATCACTTGGCCACCGGACGTGGAACCGTTCCGGAGGCGGGAGGAGGGGACCATGACGCCCACTGCCTTCGAACTGGGTCTGAACTCGTTCGGAGAGATCGCGACGGACGACGGCCGCGTGCTCGGCGACGCCGAGACCGTCCGGCTGCTCGTCGAGGAGGCCGCGCTCGCCGACGCCGCGGGACTCGACGTCTTCAGCGTCGGCGAGCACTACCGGGCCGGGCACATGGACACCGCCACCCCCGTCCTGCTCTCCGCGATGGCCACCGCCACCGAGCGCATCAAGCTCGGCACCTCGGTGACCGTGCTCAGCACCAACGACCCCGTACGGCTCTACCACGCGTTCTCCACCCTGGACGCGGTGTCGGACGGCCGCGCCCAACTCGTCCTCGGCCGGGCCTCGGTCACCGAGTCCTTCGCCCTGTTCGGCCACGACATGGCCGACTACGACCGGCTCTTCGACGAGAAGCTCGAACTGTTCATGCGCCTGCAGCAGGAGGAGACGGTCACCTGGTCCGGCACCGTCCGGTCCCCGCTGACCGACCAGCACCTGCGCCCCCGCATGCGCAAGGGCGGCATCCCCACCTGGATCGGCGTGGGCGGCAGCCCCAACTCCACGATCCGTGCCGCCCGGTACGGCCTGCCGCTGATGCTGGCGATCATCGGTGGCCGCCCGCAGCGCTTCGCCGGCCACGTCGACCTCTACCAGCGGGCGCTCCAGCAGTACGGGCACCCCGCCCAGCCCATCGGACAGCACTCCCTGGGCCTGGTCGCCGACACCGACGAAGAGGCGGTCGAGACCTGGTGGCGGTACTGGGAGCCGGTCGTGGCCGCGATCTCGGAGGAGCGCGGCTTCTACAAGCCCAGCTACGAGCGCTACCGGGCGGAACTCGTCGACGGCGCGCTGTTCGTCGGCTCCCCCGAGACCGTCGCCCGCAAGATCGCCCGGGTCGCCCGCGACCTCCACCTGGACCGCTTCGACCTCAAGTACGACATCATGCACCTGCCCCGCCAGGCCCGCGCCCGCACCATCGAGCTCCTGGGCCGGGAAGTGGCCCCGATGGTGCGTGAACTGCTCACGAAGGAACCCTCTGATGTCTGACCTCGAATTCGGCCTCGACACGTTCGGCGACGTGCCGGTGGACGGCACCGGTGCCCCCGTCTCCCACGCCGCGGCGATCCGGCAGGTGCTCGACGAGGCCGTCCTGGCGGACCAGATCGGCGTCGACGTCATCGCGCTCGGCGAGCACCACCGCCCCGAGTACTCCGTGTCGACCCCCGAGACCGTGCTCGCCGGGATCGCCACGCGCACCGAGCGGATCAGGCTCGCCTCCGGCGTGACCGTGCTCAGCTCCGACGACCCCGTCCGGGTCTTCCAGCGCTTCGCGACCGTCGACGCCCTCTCGCGGGGGCGGGCCGAGGTGATCCTGGGCCGCGGCTCCTTCACCGAGTCCTTCCCGCTGTTCGGGTACGACCTCAGTGACTACGACGTGCTCTTCGAGGAGAAGATCGAGCTCTTCGCGAAGCTCCTCGACGAGAAGCCGGTGACCTGGAGCGGCACCACGCGGGCGCCGCTGAAGGACGCCGACGTCTTCCCCAAGACCGAGTCCGGCCGGCTGAAGACCTGGGTGGGCGTGGGCGGCTCGCCCCAGTCCGTCGTCCGCACCGCGCGCTACGGCCTCCCGCTCATGCTCGCCATCATCGGCGGCTCCCCCACGCGCTTCGCGCCCTACATCGACCTGTACCGGCGCGCCGCCGACCAGTTCGGGACGACCGCCCACCCGGTGGGGATGCACTCCCCCGGTTTCGTCGCGGACACCGACGAGGAGGCCCGGGAGGGGTTCTGGCCGGGCTACAAGGTGATGCGCGACCGCATCGGCAAGCTGCGCGGCTGGCCCCCCGTCCGTCGCGAGGAGTACGACGCGGAGATCGAGCACGGCTCCCTCTACATCGGGTCGCCCGAGACGGTCGCCCGCAAGATCGCCCAGGCCGTCGGCGACCTCGGCGTCGGCCGGTTCGACCTGATCTACACCGTGGGCCCCCAGCCGGTCGCCGCCCGCATGCGTGCCGTCGAGCTCTTCGGCACGAAGGTGATCCCCATGGTCCGCGACATCCTCGCGGACTGACGCCGACACCGACACCGACACCGACGCCGACGCGGACGCCGGAACGGAACCCAAGGAACGGAGACCACACGATGAACACCGAGGGCGTGCGCACGATCGGCATCCTGGGCGCGGGCAAGGTCGGGACCGTACTGGCCCGGCTGGCCCTGGCCGCGGGCCACCGCGTGCTGATCGCGGGCTCGGGCGACCCCGCCGCCATCGCGCTCACGGTGGAGGTCCTCACCCCGGGCGCGGTCGCGGTCACCGCCGCGGAGGCCGCGGCCCGGGCCGACCTCGCGGTCCTCGCCCTCCCCCTGGGCAAGTACCGCACCGTCCCGGCCGAGGCGCTGCGCGGCAAGCTCGTGATCGACGCGATGAACTACTGGTGGGAGGTCGACGGCATACGCGACGACCTCACCGATCCGCGTACGTCGTCGAGCGAGACCGTCCAGGCGTTCCTGCCGGATTCGCGGGTGGTGAAGGCGTTCAACCACATGGGCTACCACGACCTGGAGGACGGGGCCCGGCCCGCCGGGACGCCCGGCCGCAAGGCGATCGCCATCGCCGGCGACGACCCCGACGACCTCGCCGAGGTCGCCGGCCTGGTGGACGCGCTCGGCTTTGAGCCCGTCGTGGCCGGCCCGCTCGCCGAGGGCGTCCGCCTGGAACCGGGCACCGAGCCCTTCGGCGCCAACGTCGACAGCGGCGAACTGCGGGCCATGCTCGGCCGCTTCCCGGAGACCGACCGCGGGCGCAGCGTCGCGGCGGCGCGCGCGTAGGCGGCCGGGACCGCAGGGCCCGGGCGGAAGGCGACGGCCTCCCGCCCGGGCGCTGCGTTGTCGGACCCCCGTGACACGATCCGCCGTATGGATCTCGACACCGTGTTCGCCGAACTGGACCGCGTCGCCTGGGCGGAGCTGCACCATGCCTACGGTCCCGCCGGTGATGTCCCCGCCCTGCTGCGGGCGTTGACCTCCCCGGAGCAGGAGACGGCGGAGGAGGCCGAGCAGGAGCTGTGGGGCGGTGCCGCGCTCTCGGCCAGCGTGTACGGGTCGTTCACCGCCGACGCCGAGGGGGCCGGGCTCTGGGTGCTCCGTCCACTCGGGCTCGCCCCCGACGGCGTCTTGGCGCCCTCGCCCTGCTTCCCCTCACTCGTGCACCCCGCCAGCAGCAGCGCCCCTGCCGCCGCCAGCAGCACCGGTCTGCGTAAGCCCACTCCCACCCACCCCTTCGCACTCTTCGCACCGTCTTGACGACCGGCGACCGCCGCTTGCCGCGCGCACATGCCATGGTGCGCCAACTGGCGTGCTCAGGCTATGAGTTGGCCTGCTGAGACGAACCGTGACCCCATGACCACGGCTCGGTGACAGTCCTACGGCCGCGTGACGACGGAGTCCCGCAGCGGCCCGTCCTCCCAGCGGGCCGCCTCGATGTGGCTCCGGATGCGCACCACGGTCAACTCCGGCCGTTCGTGCAGCAGTTGGGACACCCGCGCCGCCGTCTTGCCGTGGGTGGTCCACGCCCAGCGGACGATGTGCTCGGGGTCGGTGAGGATCGTCCACAGGGGCGGCTCGACGTTGCCGTTCCACAGCCGCTGCCGGCGAAGGCGACGCACCAGGGTGCGCCGGATCACCTGGCGCATGACGCGGCGCCGGGGAAGGTCCAGCCAGAGCAGCACGTCGGCGCGGGCGGCGAGGTGGGCGCGCACCGAGCCGTACTGCCACTCGGTCACCCAGCCGGGCCCGGCGCTGAAGTGGTGGACGTCGGCCTCGAACGAGGGGCGCCTGGTCCAGCCGGGGCCGTGGAAGAGCGCGTCGATCTCCACGTGCGGCACATGCAGCGCGGCGGCGACACGGGCGGCGAGCGTCGTCTTGCCCGCGCCGGACGTGCCGGCGACGAGCACCCGCCGCGGTCGGTGGGGCAGTGGGTCAGCCGGTCCCAGGAGTGGCACGCCGCCACGGTAGCAACGCCGCCGCCGGCCACCGCGCCGGGGCACCCCGCCCGTCGAACGACGCCGACGGCCCGACACCGCCCGCGCCCGACATGTACTGGACACCGTCCCTTCCCCGCAGCGACACCCGCCCGGCCGTACGGCTGCTGCACGATCTTGGGACGTGACCACCACCCCTGCACTGCGCACCCTCGACCGACGCCGTTTCCTCGCCCTCGCCGGGGGCACCTTCGGGGTCCTGGCCGCGGGCCAGTTGACCCAGGCGCTCTCCGCGCGCGCCGCGGAACTGGACCCCGCGCCCTTCTCCCTCGGCGTCGCCTCCGGCGACCCGGACCACCACAGCGTCGTGCTGTGGACCCGCCTGGTGCCCGACCCGCTCGACGCGGAGACCGGCGGCATGCCCGCGACGCCCGTCGAGGTGCGGTGGGAGGTCGCGAAGGACGAGTCCTTCCGGAAGGTCGTCGCGAGCGGCGCGGTGACGGCGCTGCCCGAGTCCGCGCACACCGTGCACGTCGTCGTCGACGACCTGGCCCCCGACCGCTGGTACTGGTACCGCTTCCAGTACGGCGAGGTCCGCAGCCGCACCGGCCGCACGCGGACCATGCCGTCGCCCGGGGCGAAGGCCGAGCGGCTGCGGTTCGCGTTCGTGTCGTGCCAGTCGTGGACGGGCGGTGCCTACCCCGCCTACCGGGACCTGGCGGAGCAGGACCTCGACTTCGTCCTCCACCTCGGCGACTACATCTACGAGACGACCGACGGCGGCCTCACCGAGTTCCGCCGGCTGCACGCCCTGTACAAGACCTCGCCCGAACTGCGGGCGGCCCACGCCCGGTTCCCGTTCTTCGTCACCTGGGACGACCACGAGGTCCAGAACAACTACGCGGCCGACGTGCCGGGTGGCGCCGGTGACGGCCGTCCCTTCCTGGAGCGCCGGGCCAACGGCTACCAGGCGTACTACGAGCACCTGCCACTGCGGCCCGAGCAGCGGCCCACCGGCCCGGACGCGCTGATGTACCGTCAGGTGCGGTTCGGGAAGCTCGCCGAGTTCAGCGTCCTCGACACCCGCCAGTACCGCACCGACCAGGCGTACGGGGACGGCCGCAAGGAACCGGGCCCCGAGGTCTGGAACCCGGAGCGCACGATGACCGGCCCGGAGCAGGAGAAGTGGCTGCTCGGCAACCTGGACCGCTCCAAGGCCCGGTGGAACGTCATCGCCCAGCAGACCATCATGGCCGCCTTCGACTACGACCTCGGCCCGGGGAAGATCGTCAACCTCGACCAGTGGGACGGGTACGCGGGTGCCCGCGCCCGTATCCTCGACTTCCTCGCCGACCGTGACGTCGCCAACCCGGTGGTGCTCAGCGGCGACTGGCACACCCACTGGGTCAACGACCTCAAGACCGACTTCGACGACCCGCACGCGCCGGTCGTCGCCACCGAGTTCGTCGGCACGTCGATCTCCTCCGGCGCCGGCTGGGACGCCGACGTCCGGGCGGGTCTCGTCGCCAACCCGCACGTGAAGTTCTACAACGGCACCTACCGCGGCTACGTGATGTGCGACGTGACCCGCGACCGGTGGCGCGCCGACCTGCGCATCGTCCTCAAGGGCGACGACGCGGCCTCCCCGGCCTTCACCATCGCCGCCTTCGAAGTGTGCGACGGGCGCCCCGGGGCCCGGCGGATCGACGCCGGCGACGGACTGGTCGGCCGGATCACCGACAAGGTCACCGGCAAGCCGCTCGCCAACGTCCAGGTGACGGTCACGGCGGCGGACGGCACCCGGTTCGCGGCCGTCACCACCGACACCACCGGCGAGTACCTGGCCTTCGCGCCGCCCGGACAGTACGCGGTCGCCGTGGGCGGCGTCGGCTACGAACCGGCGACCGCCACGGCCACCGTGCGCGCGGGCGCGCAGACCCGGGGCGACGTGGCCCTGACGCGTGCCGCCGTACGGGCCGGCACCGGCCGTGCGGTGCCCGGGCCGCAGTCGCAGGCGGCGGCCACGGACGTCACGCTGTCCAACGGCATGCTGTCGCTGGCCGTCTCCGCGGGCTCCCAGGACCCCCAGCTGTCCGGGGTCACCCTGGGCAAGCCGCTGGACCTTGCGGCCGTGGGTCACCTCGACCAGCTGGACTGGATGAACCTGCCGTACGCCTCGGCGGCCCGGCCGCGCGGGAGCAGCGCCTGGCAGCAGCTGACCGTGCGGTCCACCGCCCTGGAGGTGCTCGCCGCGGGCGGCCCGGTCGCCTCCGCGCGCGCCACCGGGGCGAGCACCCAGGTCCCCGACGTCGAGGTGGTCACGACGTTCACGATCGGCGACGGCGAGCCCTGGGTGACCGCTGAGAGCGTCTTCACCAACCGGGGAACGCAGTCCCGCACCTTCTGGCTGGGCGACGTGCTGGACCACGACGGCGCCGGCCAGCGCAGCGGCGTCGCGGGGCACGGCACCGTGACCGCCTCCGCCCCGGCCGACTTCGAGCCGACGGCGCCGTGGGTGGGCATGACCGGTTCCGACGGTCAGACGTACGGGCTGCTCTACGACGAGCCTGGCTTCACCGTGTACGCCTGCGGGATATGGGCGATGACCCAGCGTCAGGTGACGATCGAACCGGGCGCCGCGTTCACCCTGCGGCGGCGGATCGCCGCCGTCGACAACGGCGGCGCGGCCGACCCGTTCGCGGTGCTCGCCGGGCTCTGATCCGGGCACGGAGCCGCCGCGGCGGCGGTCCCCCGGTCGCGGGGACCGCCGCCGCGGCGCTCGGTCGGTCGTCAGCGGTTGGTGGACTCCAGCGCCCGCGCGGTGTAGCGCGCGCCGCTCACCTCCCGGGCCGGGACGGCGGCTCCGAGCGCGGCGCGTTCGTCCCGCGACAGGACGAGGTCGGCCGCCGCGGCGTTCTCCTCGAGGTACTTCCGCCGCTTCGTACCGGGGATGGCGACGGCCCCCTGCGCGTTGACCCAGGCGAGCGCGACCTGGCCCGGTGTCGCACCGCGCGCCTCGGCGATCTCGCGTACGCGCTCGACCAGGGCGAGGTTCGCGGCGATGTTCTCCGGCGAGAAGCGGGGCAGTCCGCGCCGCGCGTCGTCCGGCGCCAGGTCGTCGACGCTGCGGATGGCCCCGCTGAGGAAGCCGCGGCCCATGGGCGAGGAGGCGACCAGGCCGATGCCCAGTTCGTCCATCGTCGCCTTGCGGCCGTTGTCCAGCAGGTCCTGGGTGAACAGCGACATCTCCGACTGGACCGCGGTGAGGGGGTGGACGGCATGGGCCCGGCGGATGGTCTCCGAGGAGACCTCGGAGAGCCCGATGTAGCGGACCTTGCCGGCGGTGACCAGTTCGCCCATCGCGCCGATGGTGTCCTCGACGGGCGTCCCCGGATCGACCCGGTGCATGAAGTAGAGGTCGATCACGTCCGTGCCCAGGTGGCGCAGCGAACGCTCCACGGCCCGGCGGACGTGCTCCGGACGGCCGTCGAGGGGACCGGGCGTACCGTCGTCGGCGAAGTCGAGGCCGAACTTCGTCGACAGGATGACCTCGTCCCGGCGGTGTCCGAGGGCGCGGGCGATCAGCCTCTCGTTCTCGAAGGGGCCGTAGGACTCGGCCGTGTCGATGAACGTGACGCCCAGGTCGACCGCGCGGTTGAGGGTGATCACGGACTCCCGCTCGTCCCCCGCACCGTAGTCCACGCTCATCCCCATCGCACCCAGGCCCTGCACCGGCACGCGCAGTCCCTGACCGCCGAGGTCCACCGTCCGCATCGCCATTCCCTCCCGCAGTGGTGTCGATCCGCCCCGGTGCGCCGGCGCGCACGGCGGTCGTCAGCTACCTGCATGACCGGACAGCTCCCGTGTCCGTGACACCGGCGGCGACAGGGCCCCGCGGCTACGCGTTCCGGATGGCGTGCACCAGGCCGGCGACGAGGGTCGCCCGTTCGGCCATGGCGTCGACGACCACGTACTCGTGGTCGGCGTGCGCCCCGCCCCCGACCGCTCCGAGACCGTCGAGGGTCGGCACTCCCAGCGCGGCGGTGTGGTTGCCGTCGCTCCCGCCGCCGACGGCCCTGCCCTCGATGCCGGGCAGCAACCGCTGCGCCAGGGCGAAGAGCGCCGCGGACGCCGACTCCGCCATCGGAGGCCGCCGGACGCCGCCGCGGACCGAGATGGCGGCTCCGTCCAGGTGCGGGGTCAGAGCGGCGAAGCCGGCTTCGACGCGTTCCTTCTCCTCGGCCGTCTCGACCCGTACGTCGGCGACGACGGTCGCCTCGGCGGGCACCACGTTGTCGACGGTGCCCGCCGACGCCACGGTCGGGGTGACGGTCGTACCGGCCTCGGGCCGGCTGAGCGCCGCGACGGCCAGCACCTGGTGCGCGGCCTCGACGAGGGCGTTGACCCCGGCCTCGGGCTCCAGTCCCGCGTGCGAGGCGCGGCCGGTGACGGTGACCTCGAACGTGCCGCAGCCCTTGCGGCCCGTCTTCAGCGCCCCGCCCTCGGCCGCGCCCTCGAAGACGAGCACGGCGCCGCAGGCGAGGGCCCGCTCCTCGATGAGGGCCAGGGAGTGGGCGGAGCCGACCTCCTCGTCGCAGGTCACCAGGATCTCGACGCCCGACCGGTCCTCCAGGAGCGCCACACCGTGGACGGCCTGCACGAGACCGCCCAGCATGTCGAAGACGCCGGGGCCGGTGGCGTGGCCGCCGGCGACGGTGAACGGGCGCCGTGCGAGGGTGCCGAGCGGGAACACCGTGTCGTGGTGTCCCAGGATCAGCACCTTGGGGTCGCCCCCGGAAGACCAGCGGACGTGCGGCCCGACCGGGCTCTCGACGCAGACGGCCTGACCGCCGAGGCGCCTTTCGATGACGCCGGCGACGGCCTTGGCCGATGCCGTCAGGGCGTCGACGTCACGTGAGGGGGACTCGACCTCGACGAGCGTCCTGAGGTCCTCGATCATCGCGTCGACACTCACGGGGCCGATCTTGTGCATCGTCATCCCGCCAGCGTAGTGAGCACACCGCCCGGCACGCTCGGGTCACTTGCCGGCCTCGCGTGCCACGCGCTCGAGCCGGGCGCGGTACTCCTCCCACCAGGCCCGGTCGTCCGACGGGATGCTGTCGTTGCCCTGCAGGAAGCCGACGCTGCCGTCGATCAGCTCGCGGAGGATGTCGGCGTGGCCGGCGTGCCGCTGGGTGTCCGCGATCACGCGGACCAGGACGTGGTTGAGGGTCACCGCACGGCGTTCCTCCGGCCACCACGGGACGTGGCCGACCGCGTCGAGGGGCAGCTCCTCGATCGTGGCGTCCGCGTGCTCCCAGGCCCGGCGGTACAGCCCGGTGATCTCCTCGCGCGTCTCGTCCGCCGTGGCCCACATGTCCGCGTTGGCCTCCGCGTCCTCCCGGTACCAGGAGGGCCGCTCCGCACCGAAGAACGGCCGCCCGAAGGTGTCGCCGAGGTAGCCAAGCTCCACACCGGCGGCGTGCTTGACCAGCCCCAGCAGGTTCGTCCCCGTGGGTGTGAGGGGGCGGCGGACGTCGTACTCCGACAGCCCGTCCATCTTCCACAGCAGGGTGTCCCGCGCGTCCTGCAGGTACCGGAGGAGGTCCGCCTTGGGATTCGGTTCGATCATGCCGGGCAGTCTCCCACCCGGCACCGACACCGGCCCCCGTGCGCGGGCGGTCGCGGACGCGGAGAAGCCGGGCGGTGCGCAGCGGTCGGCGGTCTGTCCTTCACCCTCCGCTCCCCCGGAGTTCGCGTGGACGATCTCCGGCCGCGTCAGGGTCGAACCCTGCCCTGTCACCGGATCCACCGAGGGGAACCATGCGCGTACGGACCAAGATCGCTTCAGCCGCGGCAGCCTGCCTTGCGGCTGCGGCACTCATGGCGGCCACGGGCCTCGGATCCGCCGAGGCCTCGACCCCGGCGGTCGCGAAAACGGCGGTCGCCAAGGCGGCCCCCACGGAGTACACGGCCGAACTCCGGCACACCTTCGCCGCCTTCGACGCGCGGCAGGGTGTGGCCGTCGACCGGAAGTACTTCTACGCCGTCAACAACCAGACCATCACCAAGCACGACAAGGCGACCGGCAGACCTCTCCTGCAGTTCGTCGGCGACGCCGACGGCCCGATCATCCACATGGACAGCGCCACCGTGGTCGGCGACAAGCTGTACGCGGCGACCTCGAACTACAACACCACGCCCGAGAAGAGCTCCGTCGAGGTGTTCGACACCCGGACGATGAAGCACGTCGACACCTTCAGCTTCGGCATCGACCGCGGTTCGCTGACCTGGCTGGACCGGCACGACGGGGCGTGGTGGGCGGCCTTCGCCAACTACGACAAGCCCCCGGCGGGCTCCACGGAGCCGTACGGCGGTACCGACAACACGCAGATCGTCAAACTCGACGACCGGTTCCGCGTCGTGGAGGCCTGGACGCTGCCGCAGGAACTCCTGGACAAGATCCGGCCCATGAGCAACTCCGGAGGTTCGTGGGGCCCCGACGGCCGACTGTGGATCACCGGCCACGACTACGACGAGGCCTACGTGATGGACGTCCCGTCCGAGGGCTCGGACCTGCGCTGGGTGGCGACCGTCAAGCTGCCCGACGTCGAGGGCCAGGCCATCGCCTGGGACCGCTCCGGCAGGACCCCCGAGCTGTGGACCATCAAGCGCTCCACCGAGCAGGTGCTGGTCTTCCAGGCCCCCTACACCTCGATCGAGGACCCGCACACCCGCCAGTGGAAGGTCGTCGGCCCGGGCCACTTCGTGGAGTGACGCCGCTCGCGTCCGCCGGGCGCCGTGGGGCACCCACGCCACCCGGCGGACGCAGCGCGGGTTCGATCCCCGTCGCCCGCTCCAGCGGAAAGCCCCGGGCAAGCAGCCTGGGGCTCCTTTCCCGTCGAATCCGGATGCGGCGTCCCCGCGCCGGGACCCGTGCCCGATGCCATGTCATCCGCCTCCGCACGCCGGCTCCCGGACCGGGCGCATGGGACTCAAAGCTCGGGCAACCGTATGGTCATCCCGTACAGTCGGGTGGTCTGCATGGCGCTCTGGTTGTCGTCAGTGACCATGAGGACCTTCAAACGGCCGTCCGGGGCGGTCCCGGTGATCGTCATGCCCTCGATGTTGCCGAGCAGGGGGTTGGCCTGCGACTGCTTGTTCGTGGCTCCGAGCGGCGGGCAGTTGACCATGTCGACCAGCAGGGTCTTGTTCATCAGGGAAACGTCGTCCTGGCCGGACAGCTTCTCGACGTGGGTGATGTCGTCCGCCTCGCGCGGGTCGGCGAGATAGACCCGGATGATATTGCCGACGCTCTTGTCGAAGCCTCGCTCCAGAACGAGGAGCCTGCCGTCACCGGACGCGCAGATGTCCGACAGCAACAGGCCCTTGTCTCGCACGTAGCCCCACTGCACGCCGATCCGGAACTCGTCGCCGGTCGTCTCGCGTTTCCACGCCTGGAAACGCACGTAGGCGCTCTCGTCACCCCTCAGCGCACCCTCCATCGACGCCACCAGGGTGAGGCCGCCGGGCTGCATGGCGAGGCCCTCGAAGGTCTCGTTGACCACGGCCCGGCCCGCAGGCGCGAGGAGGAGGCTGTCCGGCACCGGCAGCCTGTCGATGAACTTTCCCTCCGGGGTGTAGCGACGAACGGCCGGCTCCTCGGAGGCGATCAGGAGCGTGCCGTCCTCATCGAAGACCAGGGCCTCGAAGTCCGTCTCCTTCCCGTTCTCGTCGTACAGCGCCACGACTTCGACGGGCTCGTGGGTGGCGGCGTCCAGGTGGAAGAGCAAGGAGCGGTCCGCGAGGGCGGCCACACGTCCCTCGGGGCTGACCGCCAGGGCCGACATGTTGCCGACGAACTTCTCCTCGAAATAGGTCTTGTCGAGGGCATCGGAGAACCAGTCGACAACGGCCCAGGCGGAGCAGGCGTTCGGCTCCGAACCCTCAGAAAATTCGGTCATCGTGAACCCCTTCGCATTGGGTCGAAAACCCTCCACATCCGACTTCTCGGCCGTGCCCGTCACCTGGGATGTTCTCGCAGTAAGTTCCAGCGATTCCCCACTACCGCGCGCGAAGGCGTTGCCGCCATGGAGCGATCCTGCTGCGCGGGAGTGATCACGGCGTCGGAACCCTACTGGATGGCCTTGTTCGCCGGACCGGGTCCACGGCGGTCCGGCAAGCCAGTGATGATGCGCGGCCACGGCGAGGACACGGTCAGCACGGGCCGCCCCTGACGCCCCCTGGAGGACCGGATACTGACGGTCGCGGCGGATGACGCGCACACCTCACGATGCGACAGTTCGCCCCGCTGTTTGGTGTCCGATGCGCTCGCGGAAGCGGAAGTCGGGGCGCCGTCCCGCCCATAGCTCGCGCGGGACCGCAGTCCGAATGACCGGCCCGCAAGGGGAATCGTGTCAGCGGCCTGGTCTAGGTTCGGCCCATGCACGAGAGCCGTTCCAGCGCCGGGGCGCCCGTTGAGCCCGACGTGCCGCCCTACCGGGTGGTCCTGGCGGAGACCCCTTGGGGCTCGCTCCAAACTGCTTTCGGGAGCGGCGAGGACCTTCCCGACGTCCTCGCGCGACTGTTGGAGCCCGATCCCAAGATCCAGGTCACCGCTTTGTCGGAGCTGGGTGAGATGGTCAACCACCAGAACACCATCTACGAGGCCACCGAACCCGTCGCCCTGTACGTCGCCGGCATCCTCACCCACCCGGCGGCCGCGAACCTCCGTGCCTATCGCAACGTCCCCATCCGCGCGACGCTGTTGAACTGGCTGGTTTCCACGGCCTACGACGCCTCCGACGAGATCGTCGGCCGCATCGAGCAGTGGTTCCCCGGTTTCCTCACCCGCGGCACCACCATGGCGTCCTTCCGGGACCTGCGCCCGATGGTCTACCGGGCCGTTGCTCCCTTCCTGCAGGACCGCCACGAGAACGTGCGCGAAGCCGCCGTCATCGCCGCGCTCATCCTCGCCGAACACCCCGCACTCGCCGAGCAGCGTGATCACCTCACCGTGCACGCGCGCCGCGTCCTCGACACCAACGGCCACGAACCCAACCGCCGCGTCGCCCGGAGGGCCCTTGAAACGTGGGGCTACGACGTCCCCGGCCCCAAACCTTTCCAGGCGGAGCCCTGGGACCGGGGGCCGCACAGCGACGGCCGCGGCGATCTCGAACCTCCCTTCTGACCCATATGCGCAGGGCCCACCGGCGGAACACCGCGGCAGGTGGGGGACACCAGCCCAAGGACGCGCGCCCTCCGCGGACCCGCGAAGGGCGTTCCGGGCCGGACGCGGCATCAGATGTCGCACCCGAGGGGTGCGATCAAGGATCGCCTACGATCCAGCCATGAGCGCTCTGGCCCGGTATCGGACGATGTGGTCGAACCTGCGGCGGCGGGACCCCGTTCTGCTGTCCCCCGCCGTCCTGACCGCGGTCATCGGGGTCCTGGCGATCCTCACCCCCCAGGACGTCCCCTTCACCCGCCTGCTGCCGGCGGCGCCCGCGCTCGCCGCGTCGCTCTGGTCCGTGCGGGCGACCCTCACGCTCGGGATGATCTGCCTGCTCCCGGTCATCGGCTACGCCCTGGCCTTCTCCGACATGTCCGCCCTCTACACCGCCGGGGCGATCGGCGCCGTCGGTCTGGCCGCCGCCTACGCGAGCCACCTGCGCCTGCAGCGCGAACACACCCTCGCCCAGGTCCGCGCCGTCGCCGACGCGACGCAGGAGGTCCTCCTCAGGCCGGTACCCGAACGCATCAGGAACCTGGAGATCGCGACCCTCTACCTCGCCGCGGCCCCCCAGGCGCGCATCGGGGGCGACTTCTACGCCGCGGCCGACACCCCCCACGGCCTGCGCCTGATCCTCGGGGACGTCCGCGGCAAGGGCCTGCGCGCCGTGGGGGTTTCGGCCGCCCTCCTCGGCTCCTTCCACGAGGCCGCCTACGAGGCCCCCGACCTGGCGCACCTCGCGCACCGTCTGGAGACCACCATCACCCGGTACTCCGCGGCGGTGCCCGCCGAGGACGACTGCGAACGCTTCGCCACCGCCGTCATCGTGGAGATCCCGCCCGCAGCCGACCATGCCTCCGTGCTCAGCTGCGGGCACCCGCCTGCCCTGCTGGTGCACGACGGCCGCACCCGGGCCATCGAACCGGTGGCCCCCTCACCACCGGTCAACCTGGCGGCACTTGTCGGCTCCGGCTACCACGTCGACCGCGTTCCCCTGGCCGTCGGCGACCTGCTGCTGCTCTACACCGACGGCGTGAGCGAGACCCGCGACCCGGGCGGCGCCTTCTTCCCCCTCACCGCCTGGACCCGACAGGCCGCCACCACCGCACCGGCCGGGTTCCTGCGCCTCCTTCACCAGGCCCTCCTCCGCCACAGCGACGGCGGCCTCAACGACGACATCGCCTGCATCGCCATCCGCAGGACCGCCGCGGGCACCCCGTGATGCGGTCGCCGCCGAGTATTTCCTATTGAATTGATGGGAAAGCATTGACGGTGGTCCGACAGGCTGCGCAGGATGAGGAACGTGCCCCAGACGCCCATGGACGTTGAGACCGCGCCGTCCGGCTCCGCACCGCCGCCGGAGCCGGAACCGGAACCGACCGGGCCCGGCCGCGCGCACTGGCTGCGGGTGGCCCGTGAGACGGCGGACGACCTGGCCACGGACGCGGTCGCCAGGGACCAGGCCGGCAAGCCCCCGTTCGACGAGGTCTCCCGGCTGCGCGAGGCGGGGCTGCTGCCGCTGCTGGTGCCCGCCGGGTCCGGCGGCGGGGGCGCGGACTGGGCCACGGCGTACGCCGTGGTCCGCGAGATCGCGGCGGCCGACGCCGCGATCGCCCAACTGCTCGGCACGCACTACTTCGTGTCGTGGAGCGCCCGGCTCCTCACCGGGCCCTCGGCCCCCACGGGGCTGGAACGGCGTTCCGCGGCCGGGCAGTGGTGCTGGGGCGGTGGGTTCGCCCGCCAGGACCCGCCGCTGACTCTGGCCAGGACCACGGGCGGCTACCGGCTGGAAGGCCGGCAGAGCTACGTCACGGGCGTCCTCGTCGCCGACCGCATCGCCGTGCGCGCCGCGCGGGCCGACACCGGGGAACCGCTCGCCGTCGCCGTCGACCCCGCCCGGCACGGCGTCGCGGTCGGCGCGGAGGACGATCCCTTCGGCCAGCGGCTCGCCGCCGGGGGCGGCGTGGAGTTCGTCTCCGTGGCGGTCACCGCCGACGAGGTGCTCGGTTCGCTCTCCGCAGAGGAGGAGGTCCTGCCGCCCCTGGCCTCGCTGGCCTCGCCGCTGGGGCGTCTGATGTCGGTCCAGCTCCGGCTCGGCACGGCCGAGGGCGTGCTCGCCGAGGCCCGTGAGTACAGCAGGGCGGGCCAGCGGCCGTGGCACCCGGAGTGGCCGGCCGGATCGCCCCAGGACCCCCACGTGCTCGCCGCGTTCGGCGAGCTGACCGTCCTCACCCGCTCCGCCTCCGCGCTCGCCGGTCAAGCGCTGGAGGCACTGGAGGGCGGCCTGGCCCGAGGGGAGGCCCTCGGCTACGAGGAGTGCGCGGAGATCTCGGCGCTCGTGGCCGTGGCCGAGGTCGCGACGTCCACCGCCGTGCGGGAGAGCACGACGCGCGCCCTGGACGTCATCGGGCCCCGCTCCGCGTCCGCGCGCCTGGGCCTGGACCGTTTCTGGCGCAACGCGCGCACCCACACCCTGTACGAGCCCGTGGCCCCCCGCCTCCGCGACGTCGGGGACTACTTCCTCAACGGCACGCACCCCCCGTTCACGCTGCCCGTTTGACATCCTCCCTGCCCTAAAGGACGGGGATTCCTGGCTCACGTGGGCTGGGAACCAGCGGTCCGCCAGCGCTTACACGATCGGCACCAGCCGGGTTGAGACCAGCCCGGACCAGCATCACGCGGGCGGAGTTCTTGTCCCTGGGAGACACGGCTCCGCACGCGGTGCAGGTGTAGGTACGTTCCGAAAGAGGAAGTGCGTGCTTGGTTCTCGCTCCGCACGACGCGCAGTCCATGGTGGTGTGCGCGGGATGCACCAGGCGGACGTCCCACCCGTGCTTGCGGCCCATCTCGATCAGCGCCGTCTTGGTGGCGCCGATCGCGGCGTCCGCCGCCTTGCGCGCCATGGTGGTCCGGCTGAGGAACTTCGGCCGGAAGTCCTCGACCGCGATGACGTCGTGGTCGCGCACGACGCGCTCGGCCCACTTGCGGGCAGTGTCCTGCCGCCGGCGGGCGATCTTCTTGGACACCTTCGCGGCGGCCCGGCGGGCCTTGCGGTAGCCGCGCTTGTTCTTCGGGGTACGTCGGCGGGCCATCATCTTCTGGTAGCGGGCCAGTTTCGCCGCGGCATTCCTCCCGTGCTGGGCGTGCGGCAGGTCGTGGGCGTCGCTGGTCGTGGTCGCGGTCTCACGCACGCCCCAGTCGATACCGATCACCGCGCCGGTGGCGGGCAGCGGCTGCACCTGGACGGCGACGACGAACGAGGCGTACCAGTGGCCGAGGCTGTCCCGGTACACGCGTACCGACGTGGGAACCGCGGGTGGTGTAGTTCAGCGACGGTGCGGCCTCGCGCTTGCGCTTGATCCGGGGCATCCCGGCCCGCTGCCTCATCGGCAGCCGCGCCGCGATGTCCTTGATCGCTTTGGTCCGGGACTTGGCGAAATCCCGGATGACCTGCTGCTGCGACACCGAACTGCCCGCCCGCAGCCACGCCATCGACCGCCGGGCCTCGGTCAGCATCCTGTCCAGCTACGCGGGGCCGCACGTGATCTTCTGCCCGGCGGTCTGGTTCAGGCCGTGGACCTTGCGGGACACCGCCACGCACTCGTTCCACACCCACCGGCACCGCGCCCACTCCGCCTCCAGACCGGCACGCGCCGTGGACGACACACGCAACCTGTAGGTGTACCGGGCATGCCCGCACCCCTGCTCCGCCGTCGCTGTCGCCGTCACGCTGCGGAACCTAACAGCGCCCACCGACAACGAAAGAGAACACAGGTCACAACAGATGGGCAGCCAACTCCGCCGCATCGCGGCTCCAACCAAAGGACGCCTTCCTCTCCGGCCTGAAGGCCCGGGCATCCTAAAGTGACCCGGAACCGACACCACCGGCACCCGACGGGATAATGCGCCCATGCGGATCTCAGCCAGGGCGGACTACGCGGTACGTGCCGCGCTGCAGCTCGCCGCGTCACCGGAGGCCGGGCCGATGAAGGCCGAGGCCATCGCCGCCGCCCAGGACATCCCGCACAAGTTCCTCGAGGGCATCCTCAACGAGATGCGCCGCGCCGGTCTCGTCCTCAGCCAGCGGGGCGGCAACGGCGGTTACCGCCTGGCCAGGCCCGCCGGGTCCATCAGCATCGCCGACGTCATCCGCGCCGTCGACGGACCGCTCGTCTCGGTCCGCGGGGTCCGCCCCCCGGACCTGGCGTACACGGGCCCCGCCGAGTCGCTGCTGCCGCTGTGGATCGCGCTGCGGTCCAACGTGCGCGAGATCCTCGAAGGCGTGTCGCTCGCCGACGTCGCCGGGGCCGAACTGCCGCGCGGCGTCCTGGCCCTGACGGAGGCCCCCAGCGCCTGGACGAACCCCTGACCGGGCACCGCCCGGACCTGCACGCACCGTGAGGGGCGGCTCGCCGTGCGCCGGGAACGGCGGACGGCGGCCCGCGGCGACGTATCGTTGTTGATCTCTTCGACGGGAGCCGCCATGACCACGCCGCAGGACCTGATGATCGTCAGCATGGATGCGCCTTCGAGCCCTCCCGTCGAACCGGGCGACCTGTCGCTCGCGCTCGCGGGGGCCGAGGTGATCGACCTCCTCGGAGCGCGGGCGGTCACCCTGGACGGTGACCGCCTGGTGCCGGCGCACGGGCCGGCCACCGGTGACCACCTGCTGGACCAGGCGGCGTCGGCGCTCGTCGACCAGGAGCCCTACGAGTCGGTCGAGGACTGGCTGTGGCGCAGGGGCCGCAACCTCTCCTCGGTCTACCGCGGCGCGCTGCAGGCGACCGGCCTGACCGCCGTGAGCCGCCCCCGGTGGCGGCCCTGGGCCACCGGGGAGCAGGTGCTGCTGGACTCCCCCGCCCGCCGGGAGGCGCTCGGCCGCCGGTCGTCCGGGGAGCCCGTGCTGGCCGCCCTCGCCTCCGCCGCCGGGGTCCCCGGGGACCGGACCGCCGGCGACCTCGCCGACGTCGGCGACGACGCCGTGGAGACGGTGCTGGCCGCGGTCCACGACGCCGTCGAGGAACTGCAGTCGGTGCGGCAGCGGAAGGACATCGAGAAGGCGGCCTTCGACAACATCTGGCGGGCCTGAGGGCGGGGGGGGCGGCTCAGGAGGGCCGTCAACGGCGGCTCACCCGGTGGGGTTCCCTCGAACTTGTCCTGACCGTACGCGGGTTCACCCGTCAAGGGCTCCTCCCCCACCGCGGGGCCGGACGCTGCACCTGCACCCCGGCACCGTGAAGAGGCATCTCAACTACGCTTGGAAAAAGTCGAGTTGGGTCGAGCAGGTCTCTCCCGGCTCGCTCACGGGCCTGCCCCGCACGGGACTTCGGCGGCGGGGCGTTCGGCCGGGACGCCCACGGTGAACACCGCCCCAACTCGCTGAGTACGGGGCGGTTCCGCACGGTGAGGGCGGAGGATGGGTACGATCCGGCAGCAACATCCCATACACCAGGAAGCGGCTGTCGTGTCCCACAACACAACCATTCAGGACCGGTATGCGGCGCGTCTCGCAGAGGACCTGGAGAACAACGCCAAGGAACAGGAAGCGGTCCGGGAGCAGGTGGCCGGGCTCCAGGCCCGCCTGACCCGGCTCGAGGACGAGCGGGCCTGGCTGACCCGGCTGCAGGGCAGCGTGACGACCGGTGGACGCCGCGTCGCCCCGCGCGACGAACCTGCCGATGCCGTGCCGGCCGAAGAAGTCCCGGCCGAGGAGGTTCCCGCCGAGGTGGTTCCGGCCGCCGACGTGGCCGGGGCGCCGGAGGAGGGTGCTCCCCGGGCCGTCCCGCGGCCCCGCACACGGAAGCCGGCCGGCGGGGCCAAGGCCCGGAAGGCCGGCAAGAAGGCGGCGCAGTCCCGCGACAAGGAGAAGCCGACCCTGCGCGGCCTCGTCGCGGACGTCCTCACCGCCGATGAAGAGCCGCGCATGGTCAGTGAGTTCGTCGACGCACTGGCCAAGCGGCATCCGGATCGCTCCGCCCCGAGCGCCCCCGTCGTGCGCAACGCCCTGGAGGCGTTGGTCGCGAAGGGGCTCGCCGAGCGGTCCCGCCGTCAGGGCAGCGTCTTCTACACCCCTGTCACGCCGTCCGCCGGGACCACCGGTGACGGCGCGGGCGCGGCAGCGTCCGAGGCCGGGGAGCCGGTCGCGGCGAAGGCCTGACCGGGCGCCGTGGCAGGGGCACGCCTCTGCCACGGCGGAGTGGCCGGGGAGCCGGGGTGGGCCCCTCGGCCGTACGGGGCGGTCAGGTGGCGACGTTCCTCAGGGCCGCGCCGAGCGCCTTGAGGTCCAGGCCTTCGAGGTGGTCGAGGAAGTGACGGCGCACGGACATCAGGTTGGTCTGCCACGCCTCCTTGAGGCGGGCGAGGCCGGCGTCGGTGAGGACCGCGTTCCAGCCGCGGGCGTCCTCGGCGCACTTGACGCGCTGCACGAGCCCGTCGTTCTCCAGCCGGTGGACGACGCGCGTCATCCCGCTGACCGACAGTTCGCAGGCCCCGGCGAGGTCGCTCATACGCATCTGCCGACCGGGCGCCTCGGAGAGGTTCATCAGTGTCAGGTACTCGATGAGCGGGAGCCGCTGCTCGCGGACCAGATCAGCGTCCATGACACGAGGCAGGGCGTAGATGACACGACTCAGCGACCGGACGACCGCTTCCTCGTCGGGACTGAGCGGCACTATCGCCTCGGGGGCCGCTTCCTGCCGCGGCATGACGTCTGACATACCTCTAGTTTACTTGCGCGGCGAAGGAAGTGAACGCTTCCTAACCGCGGGATCCTGGAATCCTCACCCATCCGGAATTATGACCCGTTTCGTCCGTTCCGACGGTCGCGGGAGGTCACCGGCAGCCACTGCCTGCCGTTCTCGTTCCCGTGTGGGAGCAGATGCTCATATCATGGGGAGGATGCTCGGGAGGAGATCATGACCGCTGCGGCGTCGAAAGCCGACTCATGCAACAACCTGGCGCTGCGCAAGGCGGCCCGGTACCTCGGCGCGACCTACGACAAGGCCCTCGCCCCGGTCGGCTTGCGTGCGACGCAGTTCAGCATCCTGCAGCAGCTCAGCGTCCACGAAGAGATGACGATCACCGCCCTCGCCGACATCATCGCGATGGACCGTACGACGATGGCCTCCAACCTCAAGCCGCTCGCGCGGGAGGGCCTGGTCACCGTCGAGACCTCGGCGACCGACCGCCGCGCGCGGATCGTCACGCTCACACCGGACGGCCTCGCCAGGATGAAGGCGGCGCTCCCCCTCTGGAACGACGTCCAGAACCGGTTCGAGGAACGGTTCGGGTCCGCGGACGCGGCCCTGCTACGCCGGTTCCTCGACGCCGTGCTGGACACCGGCTTCGAACCGTGGGCGGAGTGAGCGGCTCCCGCCGCGGCGCGTCATGACCGGCCGACGGCGACGTCGTCGGGGGCGGGGGCCTCGACGGCGGCCGGGGCCGGGTCGGGGCGGCCGGGTGCGGTGCGCCGTCGCCGGCGGTCGTTGCACCAGGCGACCGCGCACGCCGCCCCGTACAGCAGGCTGATGGGCGTGGCGAGCAGCAGCATGCTGATCGGGTCGGTGCTGGGGGTGGCGATCGCCGCGAAGGCGGCGACCCCCATGAGCATGCCGCGCCACCAGCCGGTCATCCGCCGGGCGCTGATCACCCCGCCGAAGTTCAGCAGCACGAGGAGCACGGGGAGTTCGAAGGAGAGGCCGAAGACGATCACCATGCGGGTGGCCAGGTCGAGGAAGTCGTCGACGGGCAGGATGTTGGTGGCGTTGTCGGGCGTGAAGGAGATCAGCACCCGGGCCGTCGTCGGCAGCGTCCGGTACGCCACCGCGGCGCCGGTCAGGAACAGGGGGATGCCCGCCCCGAGGAAGGCCAGGGTGTACTTCCGCTCGCGGCGGTGCAGTCCCGGCGCGACGAAGGCCCACAGCTGGTAGAGCCACACCGGGCTCGCGCCGACCACTCCCGCGGTGAGCGACACCTTGAGCGCGAGGGAGAACGGCGAGAGGAGACCGTTGAGCGAGATCACGCCGCAGTGACCCGCACCGTCCGCCCCGGAGGCCCCGGTCAGGCGGCCGGGGGCACAGCCGGGCAGCGGATCGATGAGGAACCCGATGAGCTGCCGGTGGAACAGGGCGGCGGCGACGGTGACGAGCAGGATCGCCCCGACGGCCTTGAGCAGGCGGTTGCGCAGTTCTCGCAGGTGCTCCCGGAGGGGCATCCGATCGGGGTCACGCGGGGTACGGGTGGTCATGGCCGGTCCGTCCGGGGCGCTTCAGCGCCGGTGGGGGGCGCCCGCCGCGGTGGCCTCGGGCGCCGTGTGCGGGGTCGCGTCCCCGGGCTCACCGGTCGCGGACCCGGGCCCGAGGGCCGCGGTCCGCACGGCACCCGTGGGTTCGTCGGAGCCGTCCTCCCGCATGGCCTTGGTCTCGCTCCTGAGGATCCGGAGCGACTGCCCGAAGGAACGGGCCATGTCGGGAAGCCGTTTGGCCCCGAAGAGGAGGAGGACGACGACGAGGATGAGCAGGATCTCGGGTGCTCCGAGCCTTCCGAACATGGTTGTTTCCCTTCTGAGGTGCCGAGGTGACGAGGTGCCGCACGCGGATCCGGGTGCCGCCGGATGGCCCCGTCACGGCCGGTGGCCGCCGGCGGGCGGATCGCGCGGGTCGAGGTCCGTGAGGTC
This sequence comes from Streptomyces sp. PA03-1a, assembly GCF_033792805.1. Classification (NCBI taxonomy): domain Bacteria; kingdom Bacillati; phylum Actinomycetota; class Actinomycetes; order Kitasatosporales; family Streptomycetaceae; genus Streptomyces; species Streptomyces sp. PA03-1a. The sequence continues at coordinate 26,335 of NZ_JARAVO010000007.1, read as the reverse complement.
CAGGTCCCGCAGTTCGGGCGGGAGTTCGTCCCGGAGGCCCGCCCGGGCGCCCTGCGCGAGCTCACGGAGCCCGCGCAGGGCACGCACGGTGTCGGAGACCAGCCCGGGGAGCCTGTCGGGTCCGACGAGGACGACCGCCACCACGAGCAGCGTCAGGACCTCCAGCGGGCCGATGTCGGAGAACACCGTGCCTCCCGTCTGTGGATGGGGTTCGCCGGGACGGACCCGGCCGGGGGTTACCGCGAGGCGCCGGCGGCGCGGCGGTACGGGGCGAGGAACGTGCCGAGTTCCGCCAGCATCTCCTCGGGTGCCTGCTCGGCGACCCAGTGACCGGCGCCGCGGAGGACCACGCCCCGTACGTCCTCCGCCAGGGGCTCCATCGCGCCCGCGACGGCACCGCCCCAGCTCTCGGATCCGCCGATCGCCAGGACCGGCATCGTCAGCTTCTTTCGCGCGCGGTCCTCGTTCTGACCGGTGGTGCCGTCCCACGCGCGGTAGAACCCGAAACTGCCGCGCAGCGTCGCGGGGTCGGAGAAGAGGCGGACGTAGTACTCGCGCGCGTACCGGGGCAGCTTCTCCCCGCCCTGGATGTCGAACTCGTAGCCGAAGAAGTCCGCTTCACGCCCCCTGACCAGCCGTTCGGTCAGCTCGTGGTCGACCCGGTTGAACGGGATGTGCCAGAGCCTGTCGTTGTCCCGCTCGTCCACGAAGAGGATCGGTGAGGCGGACTTCCGCGGGGGTCCGGGGACCTCGGCGAGGGCCACTCGGGCTACGCGCTCCGGGTGGTCGGCCGCCAGCGCGTAGCTGATGATCATTCCGGTGTCGTGGCCGACGACCGCGAACCGCTCGTGGCCCAGGGCGTCCATCAGGGCGACCAGGTCGCCCGCCAGGGAGCGGGTGTCGTACCCGCCCATCGGCTTGTCGGTGAGGCCCATGCCGCGCTGGTCGACGGCGATGACGGTGTGGTGCCGGGCCAGTTCCGGCATCAGCATGCGCCACGCGTACCAGTTCTGCGGCCAGCCGTGCACCAGGAGCAACGGCGGCCCGTCGCCTCCGGTCACCACGTGCTGGCGCAGCCCGCCGGCCCGCACGAAGCGGCTGCTGAAGGTCTTGGTGAACCCGGCCGGCAGCCGGGGCGCCGAGGAGACCGAGCCGAACCCGTGCGGCGTGCGCAGGGGCGGGGTCGCGGAGGCCGACGGCAACCCGCCCGCCAGCGAGATGCCGGCGACGGTGACGGCGGAGGCGGCCGCGCCGCCGACGAAGGCGCGTCGTGACAGTCCGCGCGGGGCACGGTGCGACACCGGCCTCGCGCCGGGGCCGTCCTGCTCGGACGGCTCCACGGGGGGCATGTTCACGGGGTTTCCTTCCACTAGGAACGAGCATATGCACGTATTGGGGTGCAGGAGGGGCCGCGTCCGTACGGCTCCGTACGCCCTGCGGTGAGGGGGTGGGTCAGCGGCCGGGGAACCGCTGCTTGATCTCCTGGAGCACCCAGCCGTTGCCGTCCGGGTCGCTGAAGGTGGCGAACGAGCCGTACGAGGCACGGTCGGGCTGCAGGCCCGCGAGCCGCCCCTGGCCCTCCTGCCGGTGGGTGATCTCCCCACCCTCGTGGCCGTGGAACAGCAGCCCGCCGGCGTCGTGGAACACCTCGCTCACCTCGATGCCCCGGGCGACCAGCTCCGCACGGGCCTCCTCGATGTCGAGGACGGCCAGGTACAGCCCCTGGGCCGAGCCCGGCTCGGCGGAGGTGAGCCCCTGACCGAACATCACCGAGCACTCCGAGCCCGGCGGGGTGAAGTGCACCGCGCGCCAGTCCTCACTGACGGCCTTGTCCAGATCCAGGCGGAATCCCAGCGCCTCGTAGAACGCCTTGGCCCGGTCGACATCGGTCACGGGCAGCACGACGAGTTCCAGCTTCGTGTACATGGGGGTCTTCCTTCGTAGACGACGGTGCGCCGCACGCCGGCGGTCACCGTTTTCCGGGGGACGAGGACGGCGGAGCCACACCGGCGCCACACGCCGGATCCCCGGCCGGGTCGCCGAAGGCTTCGAACCGCAACTACTGGAGCGGCTCAGCCTGTCTTCGTGGTGATGACCGTAGGCCATTAGGTCGCAACTCGCAACGCGCATCCTCACGAAATGGGGCGAGCGTGACACACCTCACCGCGACCCCACTGCTCCTCACCGGACTCCACCACACGGGAAGAGAATGACCACCGTCTCGGTTTCACCCACAACGGGGAGTGATCTAGACTGGCCCGGAAAGGGAGGCCCGCACGATGCCGACGCCCACGACCGAGCGCAGTCCGCTGACCCAGCCCGCAGCCGTCGACGCGCTCCTACGGTTCCTCAACACGCACGCTTCGGGGCCGAGGCAGCTCCCGGAGCGCTTCACGGACGCCCGCAGCATGCACGCATGGCTGCTGGAGCACGACCTGGGCACGGGGTCCACCCACGTCACCGAGGCCGACGCGGCCGCCGCACGCGAACTGCGCGACGCCCTGATCACCGTGCTGCTGGCGCACGCGGGCGACAAGAACACCACACCCGAGGCACTCGCCCGGGCGGAGGAGCACCTTCGCGGCGTCGCCGCCCGCTACCCCCTGGCCACGGTCGTCACCGCCGAGGGAGCCCGTTTGGCGAGCACGCAGAGCGGCATCCCCGGGCTGTTCGGGACCGTACTGGCGAGCGTCACCGAACTCGCGCACGCGGGCGTGTGGGACAGGCTGCGGGCATGCCGCCACGAGCCGTGCCACTTCTGCTTCTTCGACCGGACGCGCAACAGCTCGGCCGGCTACTGCGGCCCGAGGTGCGGTTCCCGCGCGTCCATGCGGGCCTACCGGCAGCGCAGGAAGGAGCAGGCCGCCGGAACGGCGGGCTGACCTCCGGCTGTGTCGCACCGTTGGTGCACCCCCGGCGCCCCGTGCCCGTGATATGAACCTCGAAGGACCGAACAGGCACAAAACGGGCGGGCCGTCCCGCGGGGGGCCCGCCCCGCAGCCAGGACGTCCGGACATCTGCTGACCGGCGGAAGGCGGGCGGACATGGCGCACTACGATCTTGTGGTCCTCGGCGCGGGCAGCGGCAACATGCTGATCGGGGACGAGTTCGCGCACCTGCGCTGCGCCATCGTCGAACCGGGCCGCTTCGGCGGTACGTGCCTGAACCGGGGCTGCATCCCCAGCAAGATGTTCGTCGTCGCCGCCGACGCGGCCGAGGGCGCACGGGCGGCCGCGCGCCTCGGGGTCCACGCCACCGTCGAACCGGTGGACTGGAAGACCGTCCGCGACCGGGTGTTCCACCGGATCGACCCGCTCCACGACAGCGCGGTGGACTACCGACGGGACCACGGCATCGACGTGTACACCGGGGAGGCCCGCTTCGTCGGGCCGAAAGTGCTGCAGGTGGGCGAGGAGCGGATCACCGCCGACACCATCGTCGTCGCGGTCGGCTCACGGCCCGACGTGCCGGACGTCCCCGGACTGGACACCGTGCCGTTCCACACCTCCGACACGATCATGCGGATCGAGGACGCGCCCGCTTCGCTGGCCGTCATCGGCGGCGGGTTCATCGCGGCCGAGTTCGGCCACGTCTTCGGCGCGTTCGGGTCGGACGTCACGATCATCCAGCGGGGGCCGCGCCTGCTGATGGCCGAGGACGAGCAGGTGTCCGAGCGCTTCACCGAGCTCGTCTCCCGTCGGCACCAGGTCATCCTCGGCGCCACCGTCACCGCCGTCGAACGTCGCGCCGACGGTGTCGAGGTGAGTGTGACCTGCGCCGAGGGCGAGCAGGTCGTCCAGGCAGAGATGCTGCTGGTCTGCACCGGCCGCCGGCCCAACACCGACCGGCTGGACGCGGCCGCCGGCGGGCTGGAACTCGACGGGCACGGGCACATCGTGACCGACGACACCTACCGCACGTCCGTACCGGGGGTCTGGGCCCTCGGCGACGCGGTGAACCACTTCCAGCTCAAGCACATGGCCAACGCCGAGTCCCGTGTCGTACGGCACAACCTGCTCCACCCGGACGACCTGCACACCCTGTCCAACAAACTCGCTCCGCACGCGGTCTTCACCAGCCCGCAGATCGCGAGCGTCGGACTCACCGAGCAGGAGGCGCGCCGCCACGGCGTCGCGTACCTGGTGAGCGTCCGCGACTACGCGGACACCGCCTACGGATGGGCCCTGGAGGACACCACCAGTTTCGTGAAGGTCCTGGCGGACCCCCACGACCGGACGATCCTGGGCGCGCACATCATCGGTCCCCAGGCCGCGACGCTCATCCAGCCGCTGATCCAGGCCATGGCACTGGGGCAGACGGCCGACCAGGTCGGCCGGGAGGTGCTGTACATCCACCCCGCGCTGACCGAGGCCGTCGAGCAGGCCCTGCTGGACCTGTAGGCCCGGGGTCCGGGTCCGCCCGGAGCGGTCCCGCCCGAGACGGGACCGCTCCGGGCCCGGACGCCCGGGCGGTGGGGGCTACATCTTCATGTGCTTCATGTCGTGCGCGTCCATTCCCCGGCCCATGTCCATCAGCATCCGGTGGATGTCGTGGACCGGCGACGGCATGACGACGAAGGGCCGCATCATGCCCTCGTCCTCGTGGTCGAGGAGGTGGCAGTGGTACATGACCTTGCCGGTCTGGTCGGCGAGACGTCCCGCCACGGTGACGAGGGTGTTGGCGTTGACGGTGATGGTGTCCTTCCAGCCGGACTCCTCCGGGGCGACCGGGACCGGAGCGCCGACCGTGATGGGCTTCCTGGTCTGCGCCGTGGCGAAGTCCACACCGGAGGAGTCGACGGCCCGCCGGTCGACGACCTGGAAGTTCATCAGGTGGATGTGCATCGGGTGGTAGATGGGCACGCCCTCGGGGGCGGCGCTGATGAAGTGCCACTTCTCCCAGGTGCCGGAGGCGGCGAAGAAGGTGGTGGTGTCCTCGAACATGGTGCCCGTTCGGCGCAGCGTGACGGTGCCGCCCGGCATGTCGACCCTCACGATGCCGGTGCCCGGCGCCGTGTCGGCCGGGACCTGCTCCATCTCCCAGATCTGGGGCATGGCGCCGGTCTTGTCGAAGCCGAGCAGGACGAAGCGCTCGGTGGCGTCCTTGGGCACGTCGGCGAGGGTGAGCTTGCGGAACGACTTCGACAACGTTGTCGGAAGCGGGTGCAGCGCGCGTCGCTTCTTCTCGACGCGGAACTGCATGACCTCGGGGAACGGGATCACGAAGTCCGGCAGGGCCGCTCCGGCGGTCTGGCCCGGGATCGTGTTGACGAGCTTGAGCTTCCTCCCGGGGAAGGCCGCGAAGTCGACGACGACGTCGGCGCGCTCGGCGGGCGAGAGGGAGATCGCCTCGTCGATGGTCTGCGGCTTGCCGAGCAGCCCCATGTCGGTGCCGATGAGCTTCATGGCGCCGCGCACGACCCTGCCGGTCTCCTCGTCGACGACGACCAGGCGGTAGACGCGGGTGGTGGAGACGTTCACCAGACGGAAGCGGTAGGCGCGGGCCTGCACGTCCAGGTACGGCCACACCACGCCGTTGACCATGGTGAACGGGTTCAGGCTCGCCAGGGCGGGCGGGATGGTTCCCGGCATCGGCATCGCGCCGCCGCCCAGGATCCGCTTGGCGAGGACCTGGCCGGTGAGCCGGCCCTGGGCGTCGGTGTCGAAGTTGACGTCCTGGATCGTCAGCGGGATCTCGTGCTCGCCGCGGGGCAGTCCGAGCCGGTCCTCCTCCGCGTCGCGCACCACGTAGTTGCCGACCAGACCGGCCTGGACGTTGAGCGAGGTCACCGACATGGCGTGGTCGTGGTAGAAGAGGTGGGTCGCCGCCTGGTCGTTGGCGTACTCCCCCAACTGCCCGTTACCGGAGGTGACTCCGAACTCCGCGGCGCCGTCGCTCAGGGCGTTCTGGTGGCCGCCGTGCACGTGGACGGTGGTCCAGGCGGTGAGCCGCTCGACCTCGGGACGGGCGGCGGCACCCTCGGCACCGGGCCGGTTGTAGGGCAGCAGGCCGGGGCCGGGCCCCTCGGGGTTCACCCACACCGCCTTGACCGGCGTGCGGCCCTTGAGCTTGTTGTTCCAGGCGATGCGTACCCGCTCCCCGCTGCGGACCTCGATGGTCGGGCCGGGGAAGTGGCCGGCGTAGGTCCACAGCCGGGTCGGCGGCATCTGGGAGTGCAGCCGGACCGAGGACCGGACCATGTCGATCTCCGTGATCCCATGGCTCTTGGGGCGCAGCGTCGGCGGGACGCGAAGCGCGTCCCGGAACGGTTTCAACGTCGTGAACGTGGGCTCGTTCACGCCGTGCAGCGCGTCGGCCGCCTCCGCCGTGCCCTGGAAGACGCCGGCGGAGCCGAGGACTCCGGTGCCGGCGACGGCGACGGCCGCCGCGGTGACCCCGGCCATGCCGAGGACGGTCCGCCTGCTGGTCGTTGACATGTAAGTGTTCATCCTGTTCTGGGTGGTACGAGCGCGGGAGGCGGAGCTTCGAAGGGACGCACATGCGCTCCCCTGGGTCCGGGGAGCGTCGTTCCGCGCGCCTCAGGACGGCGATGCCGAGCGGTCGACCTGCGGCCTGGGGAAAATCGGGCGCGGACGGATGCCGTCAGGCCTGTCGGCCACCGTCATCCCGCGTCAGGGCAGGCACGTCGGCCTGCCGGCCGGTCCCGACGAGGGTCCTGTCGGTCCGGCGTTCCCGGAGCGCGCATCCTCCCGGTGGGTTCGCCACCTCGGTGCGGCACTCGTACCCGGGCATTCCCCCCCAGCCCGCGCTGAGCCCCCGCGCACTACTTGCTCGGTCAAACAAGTAGAACATTGGATTACTTGTACGTGCAAGTAGCTTGATTCGTCATCAAACCGGCGGCGGCAACACGGGCCCGCGGACGCACGGCGGACCCCGCTCCGGCATCCCCGCGGGATGCCGGAGCGGCCCCGCGCGGGCTCAGCCCAGGTAGAAGTCCCGGCGGGCGGCGACGAACTGCTCGACGGTCCGGGCGGGCACGCCCGTCACACGCTCGACGTCGTCGGACGCCCGGTCGTAGCGGTTCTCCCGGTGCAGCCGGCCCATGGTGGCGATGTGGGCCTCGACGTGCGGCGGCAGACCGGCCCGGCTGAGCACCTCGTCCCGCCACCGCTCCGGCGGCACGTCGACGTAGGACACCTCACGTCCCAGCGCCCGGGAGAACTCCTCGGCCATCTCGGCCATGTCGAGCGTGCGCGGACCGGTCAGTTCCAGGACCCGGCCGACGTGCGGGACCGGGTCACGCAGGACCGTGGCGACGACCCGGGCGACGTCCTCCACGGCCACCGGAGAGGTACGCCCGGTGCCGAACGGCAGCGCGATCGTCCCGGTCTCCCGGATCGACCGTGCCGCCAGTGCGGTGAACAGCGGATTGTCCAGGAAGGACGTCGGGCGGACGTGGACCACCGGCAGGCCCGACCAGTTCAGCACCTGCTCCGCCAGCCAGTGCAGCCGCTGTTGGTGGGACTCCCCCGTGCTGGTCGCGGTCATCTGCGACACCGTCATCTGCGACATGCCCACCAGCGCGTCCAGCCGCCCGTACGCGCGGGCGACGCTCGCCACCACGGTCGCCGCGAGCAGGTGATCGGTCGAGACGGGCATCGCGAAGTACATCCGCCGCGCACCCTCCAGTGCCGCCGCCACGGTCTCGGGCCGGGTCAGATCGCCGGTGACGACCTCCGCGCCGAGCGCGCGCAGCGCGTCCGCCCGCTCGTCGTCGTGGCGGACCATCGCGCGCACCGGTACGTCCTGCTCACGCAGGAGTTCGAGGACGGCACGGCCCACGCCGCCGACCCCGGTGACGAGGACAAGATTGCCGGCAGCCATCGGTCGGTCTCCTTCTGGGTTGGCTGAGTTCCGGGTGACGGGTGTGGCCACGGACTCCCGTGGCGTCCGAGGTGCCGCAGGGCGCGCACCCCCACCCGCACTATTACGAGCATATGCTCCTATCTGCCGAGCGGCAAGCGAGGTCTTCGCCCCTGAGCGACCGGCCACCCGCGCACCTATACTCGCGAGGAGGAGCCGTTCGATGACGAGCAACAGCGCAGTCGGAGAACACCGCCGCGAAGGCGGGCCCGCACGGATCGAGGGCACGGGTCTCGAGGAGGTCCTGCACGGCACCCTCCGTGAGGCCCTGTTCCGGATGGACGCCGTCGCCGCGGCGGTCTATCTGCTGGACGGGAGCGGCGCCGAACTGCGAGCGGCGATGATCGCCGGCAGCCCGCCCTCCATGTTCACGATCCCCTGCCGGATGCCCATGGACATGCCCCGCGCTTCGACCCGCGCCGTCACCACGGGCGCGACGGCGGTGCTGCCCGATCCCGACCCGGCCGACCCGGACCAGCGCTTCGCACTGCCCTATCCTTACGCGGCCCTGGCGTCCCCGGCCACCGCCGGCGGGCACCGCTTCGGCGCGCTCACCGTGCTGCGCCTCGAGAGCCACGGCGACTACGGCCCCGCCGACCACACGGTGCTGCAGGAGATCGCGGACGCGCTGGCCACCGCCCTCGCCGAACTCGTGCGTCACGGCGTTGCCGTCGTGAGCGGCCCCGCACCCGCCCTCGTACCGGTGTTCCACGCGAGCATCCACACCCCGGGCTGGGGGGTGCGCGGCGTCCCCGGCTCGTCCGGAGCCAGCCTGATGTACCCCCTGCGTCATTTCGCCGAGCGCCTCAACCAGGCCACGACGGTGGACCACGTCGTCGCGGCGGCCCGGGACTGCATCATGTCCCCCTTCGGCGCCGGAGCCGTGGTGCTGGCCTCGGTGAGTGCGGGCCGGCTGTGGGTCCTGGGACACAGCGGACCGTCCTCCGCCCTGGTCCGCACCGTCCACGGCGCCAGACTCGGCGCGAGCACTCCCGCGGTGGAGGCGGTACGCGGGCACGCACTGTTCCTGTCCGAGGGCGCACCACCGGACACGGACCCGGACCGGCACGACGCCGGGCCGCGGGCCGAGGCCTACCTGCCGCTCGTCGTCGGGAGCAGGAGCGTCGCCGAGGTGTCCCTGATGAACCCGCGCATCGTCGGGGTGTGCTGCCTGGAGTTCGAGGGGGCCCGCGCGTTCCCGCCCGAGGAACGGACGGTGCTCGGCATGATGGCCGGCATGCTGGGGGCGACGGTGGAACGCGTCGAACTGGGCACCCGGCAGCGCGAGATCGCGGAACACCTGCAGCGCAGGCTCCTGCCGCCCGTCCTGTCCGAGCTGCCGGGGCTGGCCACCACCGCGCGCTACCGGCCCGCCACGACCACCTGCCAGGCGGGCGGCGACTGGTACGACGTGATCAAGGTGTCGGACGACCGGATGGTGCTCGCCGTCGGTGACGTGGAAGGCCACGACCTGGACAGCGCCGCCGTCATGGGCCAGGTGCGCACCGCGCTGACCTCGTACGCGACCGAAGGCCACTGCCCCGCCGCGGTGATCGACCGGACGGGCCGGCTGCTCGCCGAACTCGGCACGGAGCAGCTCGTGACCTGTTGCGTGGTCGCCCTGGACACCGCTGACGGTATGGCAGAAGTGGCTCTCGCCGGGCATCCGGCGCCGGTCGTACGGCGGCCCGACGGAAGCGTGGACGTCCTCGACGCGCCCGCGAACCTCCCCCTGGGCGTCACCACGCAGCACCCTTACCGCGGTTGTGAGCACACGCTGTCCCCAGGGTCCGTGCTGATGCTCTACTCCAACGGCCTGACCGACTCCCTCACCGGGGACCACGGCGCGTGCGCGCGGACCCTGCTCCGTGCGGGGGTCCGGGAGTCCGGGGCCGACCTGGAACAGGTCGCCGACCGCATGGTCGCCGAGGTCTCCGGCCCCCGGTGGCGCCGGGACGACGCGGTGCTGCTCCTGGCCCGGTACGAAGGCGCCGCGGGCAAGGGGGCGCCACTGACCGCGAGCCTGCACGTGCAGCGGCGCGATCTGCACGGGGTCAAGGCGGCCCGGGAGTTCGTCGACGAGCAACTGCACGCGTGGTCGCTGCCGGTCGTGTCGGACACCCTCCAGCTGATCACCTCGGAGATCGTGACCAACGCCCTCATCCACGCGGGCAGCGACGTCGACGTCCGGCTGCGGGCCTTCGGCGACCACGTCCGGCTGGAGGTGCGGGACTCCGACAGCAACCCGCCCGTCCCCTCGCCGCTGGCCCTGGACGAGGAGGAGAACGCCGAGGCCGAGCACGGCAGGGGTCTGCTCATCGTCGAGGCCCTGGCCGGGCAGTGGAACGCCTCGCCCAACGGCCGCGGCAAGACCATCTCCCTGGACCTGCCCATCCCGCACGGCTGACGGACCGGGCCGGGAGCGGTGCCTGCGGTCAGTGCCGATGTGCGTGGTCGTCGTGGTGGTGGTCGCCGTGGTCGTGGCCCGCGGGCCGGCCGGCCAGGGTCCGGGCGCGCGCGGTGACCTCGCCCGCACGGACCACGTCCTGTTCGGTGAGCACGTCCTCCAGCGCGGCCAGCCAGAGCCGGTAGTAGTTCCAGGCACCGTCCGCGTGCGGCGCGCTCTCCCAGGCCCGGATGCGCGCGATCAGCGCGGCCTGGAACCGGGGCCAGGCGAAGGCACCCGCTTCGTGGAGGCCGACGGCCATGCCGAAGGCGCGGCTCTCCCACGGCTCGGTGAAGACCAGCTCGCCGTTGGAACGGGGCGGCGCGGCCGGACCGTCGACGTCCAGGGGCACGGTCACGGCGCCGTCACCTTCGCCACGCCGACCATGGCGTCCCGGGTCACCAGCGGCACGAGTTCCTCCTCCGTCAGGTGCTCGGTGCCGGCGGGGCGTTCGGGCAGCACCAGCCAGCGCACCTCGCTGGTGGAGTCCCGGACGGTGATCCGCACGTCGTCGGCGAGGTCGAGTCCCATCTCGGAGAGCACCGTGCGCGGTTCCCTCACCACGCGCGCACGGTAGGCAGGATCCTTGTACCAGCTCGGCGGCAGGCCGAGAACCGGCCACGGGTAGCACGAGCACAGCGTGCAGACCACCACGTTGTGGGTCGTGGGGGTGTTCTCCACGACGACGATGTGCTCACCCTGCCGCCCGGCGAAGCCCAGTTCCGCGATGGCCGCGGTGCCGTCCTGGAGCAGCCGGCGCTTGTACTGCGGGTCGGTCCACGCCTTGGCGACGACCTTGGCGCCGTTGAGCGGGCCCACCTGGGTCTCGTAGGTGGCGATGATCGTGTCCATCGCCGCCGGGTCGATCAGGCCGCGCTCGGTGAGCAGTTGCTCGAGCGCCTCGGTCCGCAGGGCCGGGGGGAGGTGGTCGCCCGGTCCGCTGGTGGAGGTCATCAGGGGGTCTCCAGGTAGCTCTCGTACAGCTCGGCGGTGACGGAGAAGGGCTCGGCGCCGGCACCCCACAGCTCGCGGGAGTCGAACCGGACCGAGTAGACGTGCTGCGGGTTCTCGCCCAGGAAGTGCGCATGGGTGTCCGGCAGCAGCGCGGCGGGCTGCACGAGGTCGACGACGCCGGGGTGTCCGCGCAGGTAGCCCGGCAGCCGCGTGTGCCCGGGCGGGGACATGTCCTTCGCGCGGACCCGCTCGCCGACGGCGAAGGCCGGCGGGGTGTCCACGGTACGGAGCGAGCCCGGGGCGGTGGGAGCGTAGTCGGGGCGGGCCGGTTCGGGGACCGGTGGCTCCTCGACGCCGGCGCCGCGCAGGTTGCGGGCGCGGGCCTCGACCGCGGTGGGCGCCAGGACGGCGCTCTCGGTGAGCATCAGTTCCGCGGCGTTCAGCCACCGGCCGAAGTAGCCGTCGTCCAGGTAGGCGGCCCGGTCCAGACGTTCCGTGGCGTGCCGGAAGGCGTCCACGTTGTACCCGGACACCTGGGTGGAGAGGATCGCCAGCGCGAACGCCCGGCCCTGCCAGGGCTCGGCGAAGACCGGTTCGCCGGGTCTCGGCGGCCGGACGGGCCCCCATCCCCGCGTGCCCCCCATGTCCGCGATGCCCTCCATGGCGCGCCCTTTCGTGTGCCGGGATCACTGGCACATCAGCTTGACCCCTGGGCGGCCGGTGTCCCCGGCGACACGGCCCGCGCGCCTCCCGGTTCCATCCGATGGGCAGTCGGGCCCGCGTCCTACCGGGGGTGGAGGAACTCCCGGGCTCCGCGCAGACGGGTCCGTATGCGCCGCTGGGTGGCGCTGCTGTCGAGGCGGACGTCGAGGGGGCCGGGCACGGGGCCGTCGATGCGGCGTCCGGCGCGCAGCGCGGTGGCGTCGAGTCCGTCGCGGCGGGCGATGAGCCCGCCCAGTTCGTAGCGGTTGAGGGCGTCCGTCCCGGCGAGGTGGAACACGCCCGAGGCGTCGGACACCGCGAGTTCCCACAGAGCGGAGGCGAGGTCCTCGACGTGCACCGGGCAGCGGACGTCGTCGGTGAACAGGACGCCGTCGCGTACGCCTGCGGCCAGGTCGTGGACCAGGCGCTCGTGCGCGGATCCGCCGTCGCCGATGATCAACGAGGTACGCGCGACCACGGCGGCCGGCGCCAGGAGCCGCACCGCGGTCTCGGCGGCGGCCTTCGCCGCGCCGTACGGGCTGATGGGATCGGGCAGGCAGGTCTCGTCGTAGTGGACCCGGCCCCCGGAGAAGACGGCGTCACTGGAGACGTGGACCAGGCGGCAGCCGTGTTCCGCGGCGGCCAGGGCCACGCGGACCGAACCGTCGGCGGTGACCTCCCAGTCGCTGTACCCGCTGCTGGCGTTGACGACGGTGTCGGGGGCGACCTCGGCCAGTACCTCGCCGAGGTGCCCCGGGGCACGGAGGTCGAGGTGGTGCCACGGGACACCGGGGACCCCGCCGGGGTGCCGGGAGCGGTACGTCGCGGCCGTCTCGAGACCCGCGGCCGCGGCCTGTCGTACGAGTTCCCTGCCAAGGAACCCGCTGCCGCCGACGATGAGGACCTTCACGGGCTTCACGGTAGGGCAGACGCAGGACCGGCGGGGCTCCTCCGCCCCGGAAGACGGCGAAGGCGGGGGAGGAAGTTCCCGACGGGGCGACGCCCCCTCACCGGCCCGGGGACGAGTCGTGCTCGGGGCGCCGCTGCGGGGGGATCACGCCGGACGGGGAGTGCGCGCCGGTCGCCGGGGCGCCCGTGGTGTTCCAGGCCTTGATGACGGGGCGGTCGTGCTCGGTGCCGAGCCGGCTGACGGTGCCGGTGTCCAGGGCGAACAGCGATCCGGCCGACGGCGGCAGGCCGAGGCGACGGGCGGTGAGGACGCGCAGGATGTGGCCGTGCGCGACGAGCAGCACGTCGCCCGCGGCGGGGTCGCGCAGCAGCGGCTCGACGCGCGCGAGCACGCGGTCGGCGCGGCGGCCGACGTCCTCGGGGCCCTCCCCCGGATGATCAGCGGGGCCGGGGGCCACGCCGTCGGCCCACAGGTTCCAGGTCGGACGGGTGCGGTGGATCTCGGCGGTGGTGACGCCCTCGTAGCCCCCGTAGTCCCATTCGCTCAGGTCCGGGTCGATCTCGGCACCGGGCACCCCGGCCAGTTCGGCGGTGCGTACGGCGCGGCGCAGGGGGCTGCTCAGGGCGAGGGCGATGTCGTGCCCGCGGAGCAGGTGGGCGACGCGGGCCGCCTCCCCCTCGCCGTGCGGTGTCAGGGGCAGGTCGGTGTGGCTGGTGTGCTGTCGGGACAGGGTCCACGCGGTTTCGCCGTGGCGGAGCAGGAGCAGGTCGCCCATGGTCGTTCATCCACTTTCGGCACGGAGGAGGAGGGTGGTGCGGGTGAGGCGGTACGGAGCCCGCGCCGGCGGGCGCGGGCTCCGGCGGTGGCTAGGCCTTGTCGTCCGCGGTGGTGACGGCGTGGCCGCCGAACTGGTTGCGGAGCGCGGCGATCATCTTCATCTGCGGGGAGTCGTCCTGGCGGGACGCGAAGCGCGCGAAGAGCGACGCGGTGATCGCGGGCAGCGGCACGGCGTTGTCGATGGCCGCCTCGACGGTCCAGCGGCCCTCGCCGGAGTCCTCCGCGTACCCCCTGAGTCCGCCGAGGTGCTCGTCCTCGTCGAGGGCGCCCACGGCCAGGTCCAGCAGCCAGGAACGGATGACGGTGCCCTCCTGCCAGGAGCGGAACACCTCGCGCACGTCGGTGACCGAGTCGACCTTCTCCAGCAGCTCCCAGCCCTCGGCGTAGGCCTGCATCATGGCGTACTCGATGCCGTTGTGGACCATCTTCGCGAAGTGGCCGGCGCCGACCGCGCCCGCGTGGACGAAGCCGAAGTCGCCCGCGGGCTTGAGGGCGTCGAAGACCGGCTGCACCTTCTCCACGTGCTCCGCCTGGCCGCCGACCATGAGGGCGTAGCCGTTCTTCAGGCCCCAGACGCCTCCGGAGACACCGGCGTCCACGAAGCCGATGCCCTTGGCGGCCAGCTCCTCGGCGTGCTTCTCGTCGTCCGTCCAGCGGGAGTTGCCGCCGTCGACGACGATGTCGCCCGGCTCCAGGAGGCCGCCGAGCTCGTCGACCACGGACTGGGTCGGGGCGCCGGCCGGCACCATCACCCACACCACGCGGGGTGCGTCGAGCTTGTCGACCAGTTCGGTGAGGCTGCCGACGTCGGCCAGGTCGGGGTCCCGGTCGTAGCCGACGACGGTGTGGCCGGCGCGGCGGATCCGCTCGCGCATGTTGCCGCCCATCTTGCCGAGGCCGACGAGTCCGAGTTGCATGTCAGGTGCTCCTTCTGTGTGTCGCAGGTGTGGTCGGCGGGCGGCGCGCACCCGTGGCCGGGCGGCGCCGCCGTGGGAGTTCCCCCGGGTCAGTTGCCCCGCAGGGAGCGGTACGCGGCCACCAGGGCCGCGGTGGAGGGGTCGAGTCCGGGCACGTCGGCTTCGCCGGTCAGGGCGGGTTCGACGCGCTTGGCGAGGACCTTGCCGAGCTCGACGCCCCACTGGTCGAAGGAGTCGATGTTCCACAGGGCGCCCTGGACGAAGACCTTGTGCTCGTAGAGCGCGATGAGCTGGCCCAGGACCGCGGGGGTCAGTTCGGTCGCCAGGACGGTGGTGGTCGGGTGGTCGCCGCGGAAGGTCCGGTGCGGGACCTGCTCCTCTGGCACGCCCTCGGCGCGGACCTCGTCGGCGGTCTTGCCGAAGGCGAGCGCCTGACCCTGCGCGAACAGGTTGGCCATCAACAGGTCGTGCTGGGCGGTGAGTTCCGCGGACAGCTCGCCGGCCGGGCGGGCGAAGCCGATGAGGTCCGCCGGTATCAGCTTCGTGCCCTGGTGGATGAGCTGGTAGTACGCGTGCTGGCCGTTGGTGCCGGGCGTGCCCCACACGACGGGGCCGGTCTGCCATGCCACGGGGTGCCCGTCGCGGTCCACGGACTTGCCGTTGGACTCCATGTCCAGTTGCTGCAGGTAGGCGGTGAACTTGGAGAGGTAGTGGGAGTACGGCAGGACGGCGTGCGACTGGGCGTCGAAGAAGTTGCCGTACCAGACGCCGAGCAGTCCGAGGATCAGCGGCGCGTTGGCCTCCGCGGGTGCGGTGCGGAAGTGCTCGTCGACGGTGTGGAAGCCGTCGAGCATCTCACGGAACCGTCCCGGGCCGATGGCGATCATCAGGGAGAGGCCGATCGCCGAGTCGAAGGAGTAGCGGCCGCCCACCCAGTCCCAGAACTCGAACATGTTCTCCGGGTCGATGCCGAACTCCGCGACCTTGCCGGTGTTGGTCGACAGGGCGACGAAGTGCCGGGCGACGGCCTTCTCCTCCCCGTCGAGCCCGGCCAGCAGCCAGCTGCGCGCGGAGGTGGCGTTGGTGATCGTCTCGATGGTGGTGAAGGTCTTGGACGCGACGACGAACAGGGTCTCGGCCGGGTCGAGTCCCTGCAGGGCCTCGTGGAGGTCCGCGCCGTCGACGTTGGAGACGAAACGGAACGTCAGCGAGCGGTCGGTGAACGGCCGCAGCGCCTCGTACGCCATGGCGGGGCCGAGGTCGGAGCCGCCGATGCCGATGTTGACGACGTTCCTGATCCGCTTGCCGGTGTGGCCGGTCCACCCACCGGAGCGCACCCGGTCGGCGAAGGCGGACATCTTGTCGAGCACCGCGTGGACCCGCGGCACGACGTTCTCGCCGTCCACCTCGACGACGGCGTCCCGCGGCGCGCGCAGGGCGGTGTGGAGGACGGCCCTGCCCTCGGTGACGTTGATCTTCTCGCCGCGGAACATCGCGTCGCGCAGCTCGAACACGCCGGTGGCGGCGGCCAGGTCGCGGAGCAGGGCGAGGGTCTCGTCCGTGACCAGGTTCTTGGAGTAGTCGATGCGCAGGTCGCCGACCTCCACCGTGTAGCGCCGCGCGCGTGCGGGGTCCGCCGCGAACAGCTCGCGCAGGTGCGGTCCCGGCCGCGTGGCGGCGCGGTGCTCCGCCAGTGCGGCCCACTGCGGGCGGTGGCTCGGCTCGGGTGTGTCAGGCATCGTCCTTCTCCTGGTTCTCGTGCTGGTGCGCGCGCTGCGGCGGCACCGGGGCGGCCTTCGCGGAACGGGCCCTGGTGGAGGCGGCCTTCGCCGCCCGGGCCGGGGCGGCCTTCGCCGGGAGGGCCTTCGTGCGGGGCGCCTTGACCTGGGCCCGCAGCGCGGCGGCGTAGGCCTCGTCCGGGTCGAGACGGCGGAGCTCCTCCGCGATGAGCTCGGCGGTGGTGCGCACCTTCAGCGCCAGGGCGCGGGTGGGCTGTCCGGGGATGGACAGCCGGGCCACGGCGCCCTCGGGGCGGTCGATGGTGACGTCGCCGTCCGGGGTGCGCAGCCGGACCGCGGTCACCACGGGCCCGTCGGTGACGACCCGTTCGACGGGCACGCGCAGCCGGTCGGCGAACCAGCGGGCCAGCAGTTCGGCGCTGGGGTTGTCGGCCTCGCTCTCCACGACCGCGGACGTGACCCGGGCCTGGGCCTGGTCCAGCGCGGCGGCGAGCATGGAGCGCCACGGCGTCGTCCGGGTCCACGCGAGGTCGGTGTCGCCGGGCGCGTACGCACCGGCCCGGGCCGCCAGTGCCTCCAGCGGCCGGTCGACCGCGTAGGCGTCGGTGATGCGGCGCTGGGCGAGGGCGCCGAGCGGGTCCTTGGCCGGTACGTCGGGTGCGTCCGCGGGCCACCAGATGACGACGGGGGCGTCGGGCAGCAGCAGCGGCAGGACCACGGAGTCGGCGTGCCCGGCCACTTCACCGAACAGCCTCAGCAGCACCGCCTCGCCGGATCCGGCGTCGGAGCCGACGCGGACCTCGGCGTCGACGCGGGAGGGGGTGCGCCGGCCGCTGGTGCGCGACGGCCGCTTGATGACGACGAGCGTGCGCGAGGGGTGCTCCTGCGCCGCCTGCTCCGCCGCCTTCAAGGCGTCGTGGGCGTTCTCCTCGTCGGTCACGATGACCATGGTCAGGACCATGCCGACGGCGGGGGTGCCGATGGCGCGGCGGCCCTGCACCAGGGCCTTGTTGATGTGGCTTGCCGTGGTGTCGGTCAGGTCGATCCTCATGGCCTGCGCCAGCTCCGTCCGTCTCGTGCGAGCATCTCGTCGGCCTCCGCGGGGCCCCAACTGCCCGCGGTGTACTGCGCGGGCCGTCCGTGCGTGTCCCAGTACCGCTCGACCGGGTCGAGGATCTTCCAGGACTCCTCGACCTCCAGGTGGCGGGGGAAGAGGTTGGCGTCACCGAGCAGCACGTCGAGGATGAGCCGCTCGTACGCCTCGGGGCTGGACTCGGTGAAGGACTCGCCGTAGGCGAAGTCCATCGTCACGTCGCGTATCTCCATCGACGTCCCGGGCACCTTCGAGCCGAAGCGCACGGTGATGCCCTCGTCGGGCTGGACGCGGATGACGATCGCGTTCTGCCCGAGTTCCTGCGTCGCCTCCGGGCCGAAGGGGGAGTGCGGGGCGCGCTGGAAGACGACCGCGATCTCGGTGACGCGGCGGCCCAGGCGCTTGCCGGCCCGGAGGTAGAAGGGGACGCCCGCCCAGCGACGGTTGTCGATCTCCAGCTTGATCGCGGCGTAGGTGTCGGTCCTGGACTCGGCGTCGATGCCGTCCTCCTCCAGGTAACCGTCCACCTCCTCCCCGCCCTGCCAGCCGTGCGCGTACTGCCCGCGCACCGTGTGCGCGCCCAGGTCGCCGGGGAGCCGTACCGCGCGCAGCACGTTCAGCTTCTCGGACAGGAGCGACTCGGCGTCGAAGGAGGCGGGCTCCTCCATGGCGGTCAGCGCGAGGAGTTGGAGCAGGTGGTTCTGGATGACGTCGCGCGCGGCGCCGATCCCGTCGTAGTAGCCCGCGCGGCCGCCGATGCCGATGTCCTCGGCCATCGTGATCTGCACGTGGTCGACGTAGGAACGGTTCCACAGCGGCTCGAACATCGTGTTGGCGAACCGCAGCGCCAGGATGTTCTGGACCGTCTCCTTGCCCAGGTAGTGGTCGATCCGGAAGACCTGCTCCGGGGCGAACACCTCGTGGACGAGCGCGTTGAGTTCCCGCGCGCTGGCCAGGTCGTGGCCGAAGGGCTTCTCGATGACCGCGCGTCGCCAGGAGCCCTCGGGGGCGTCGGTGAGTCCGTGCTTCTTCAGCTGCCGCACGACCTTGGGGAAGAACTTCGGCGGTACGGACAGGTAGAACGCGTAGTTGCCGCTGGTCCCCCGGGTGGCGTCCAGCTCGTCCACGGTGACGGCGAGCTGCTTGAACGCGACGTCGTCGTCGAAGTCGCCGGGGATGAAGCGCATGCCCTCGGCGAGCTGCTGCCAGACCTCCTCCCGGAACGGCGTCCGGGCGTGCTCGCGCACCGAGTCGTGCACGACCTGGGCGAAGTCCTGGTCCGCCCAGTCGCGGCGGGCGAAGCCGACGAGCGAGAAGCCCGGCGGCAGCAGCCCGCGGTTGGCCAGGTCGTACACCGCCGGCATCAGCTTCTTGCGGGACAGGTCACCCGTCACGCCGAAGATCACCAGCCCGGACGGGCCGGCGATGCGCGGCAGCCGCCGGTCGGACGGATCACGCAGGGGGTTGGGCCACGGGGTGGTGGCGGGTGCGGTCGGGTCCTTGCTCATCGCGCGTCGGCTCCCTTGCCGTTCAGTGCTGTTCCGATGGCCTGCAGCAGTTCGGCCCAGGCCGCCTCGAACTTCGCCACGCCCTCGTCCTCCAGCCGCCGGACGACCTCGTCGAGGGGGATCCCCAGTCGTTCCAGGGCCGTCAGGTCGGCGCGGGCCCGGTCGTGGCGGCCGGTGACGGTGTCACCCTCGACGCGGCCGTGGTCGGCGACGGCGTCGAGCGTCGCCTCCGGCACGGTGGTGACCGTGCCGGGCGCGACGAGTTCCTCGACGTAGCGGGTGTCCCGGTACGCCGGGTCCTTCACACCCGTGGAGGCCCACAGGGGCCGCTGCTCGTGGGCACCTGCCGCGGCGAGCGCGGCCCAGCGGTCGCCGGCGAAGAACTCCCGCTGCGCCCGGTACGCCAGCCGGGCGTTGGCGAGCGCCGCCCTGCCCTTCAGGGCCGACGCCTCGTCCGTGCCGAGCTCCGTCAGCCGCCGGTCGACCTCCGTGTCGACGCGGGAGACGAAGAAGGAGGCGACGGAGTGGACGGTGGACAGGTCGATCCCGGCCGCACGCGCCCTCTCCAGACCGGCCAGGTAGGCCTCCATGACCTCGCGGTGGCGCTCCGGCGAGAAGATCAGCGTGACGTTCACGCTGATGCCGAGGGCGGTGACCTCCGTGATGGCGGGCAGGCCCGCCGCGGTCGCCGGGATCTTGACCATCACGTTGGGGCGGTCGACCAGCCAGGCGAGCTGCCGGGCCTCGGCGACGGTCGCCCGCGTGCGGTGGGCCAGGCGCGGGTCGACCTCGATCGACACCCGGCCGTCCCGGCCGCCGGTCGCCTCGTACACGGGTCGCAGGAGGTCGGCCGCGGCACGCACGTCGGCGGCGGTCATCATGCGGACGGCTTCGTCCGGGGTGACGCCGCGCGCGGCCAGGTCGGCGAGCTCTTCCCGGTAGTCCTCCCCCGAGCCGATGGCGGCCCGGAAGATGGACGGATTCGTGGTGACGCCCACCACACGTCCCGATGCGACGAGTCGGGCGAGGTCGCCGGAGACGATGCGTCTGCGCGACAGGTCGTCCAGCCAGACCGAGACTCCCTCGGCGGCCAGTCGCTGCAACGGTTCCGCGGTTGCGGTTGCTTCTTGGTTCACTGTGATCATCTTCTTTCTGCGCTCGCGTCAACCGCGGCGGGCCCCAAAGGATTCCCGGCTGCTGGGGACGTGTTTCCGCAGGTGACGGAGGTTTCCCTCCCCGCGGGCATGACAGCGCGGGCCCCGGGAATGTGACGAGCGACGAAGATCACGCCGCGCATGGGTGCCGCAAGGGCCCGCCGGCCCTTGCCCGCGGCCTCCCCACGCGACGGCGTGTCATGCGGATCCGCTCCGCCCGGCACCGACGAGGTCGCCGCTGGCGTACTCCTGCTCGGACGCCGCCACGCGCGGGCCTTCGGCCGCCCACAGCCGCAGCCGGGCGTCGTGCAGCCAGTACGCCGCAATTGCCGCAGAAACATCCATGATGTCTGCTATCTCCTGATAGGCGAAGCCTTCAACGGCCGCGAGGTACACGGCGAACCGCTGCTCCCTCGGCAGCGTGAGGAGGGCGGCCCGGACGTCCGCCTCGGACAGCAGGACGAACTCGTCCAGCGCGGACCCCCGCACCCCCTGCGGGATCCCGGACTCCGGCGGCAGCACGCACACCTCCGGATGAGGGCCGACGAACGCCGCGGCCAGGAGGTCGTAGAGCCAGGCCCGGTGGTCGACGCCGTCGAGGAGGCGCGGGAACGCGGCGTACGCCCGGGTGAACACCTCCAGGACGAGTCCCTCCGCCTCGGCCGGGTCGCCCGTGACGCCCAACGCGGCCCGGTACACGGGGTCGAGGAGGGTCAGCACGTCACGCTCGAAGCGTGCCTCGCGCCCGGCGGAACCGTCCTCGTCGCCGACGGCCGCCCGCACCGGAGCCTCGGCAGCCTGCCGGGCCTGCGGGGCGCGGACGGTCCTGCGGTGACGGCCGCTCCCGGGCGCCGTACTGCTCCCCCGCGCGTACGGCTCACCGTCGACGCTCCGGCCCCGGTGCCGGCCACCGCCCTGGCCGGACACCGCGTAGCGGATTCCTGCGGTGGACTGGGCGTTCGTCAGCGACTGAGGCATGTTGCGTCTCTTTCCGGGATGACCCGCTTGGTCGGTACGGTCGCGCGGGCAGGGGTGGCCACACCGCACGGCTCGGCGTTAATTGCTTCGCGCAGCAAATATATATCCTTCGCGAAGCAAGTAAAGTGGGGGGCATGCACGATGCCGCACACCGCCCGGAATCCGCACCGGATCTGCTGGATCCCCTCAATCCGGACGAAGAAGCCCTCATGCGGTCCCTCAGCCGTGTCATCTACGCCCTGCCCCGCGCTCTGGACGCCGACATGACCCGCGAGCAGCGGCTCCCCCTCATCGAGTACCGGGCGATGATGAACCTCTCGGAGGCGCCCGGGCGGCGGTTGCGGATGAGCGACCTCGCCGCCGCCTGCGAGATGTCGCTCAGCGGCATGACGGGCGTGGTCCGCCGGATGGAAGGCCAGGGGTTCATCCGGCGGGTCAGGTGCGAGCGGGACGCCCGGGGCTCGAACGCCGTCCTCACCGACGCCGGGCTGGCCCGCCTGGAGGAGGCCTGGCCGACCCATCTGGCCTCCATGCGCCGCCACTTCCTGGACCACCTCGCCGGTCTCGACCTCCGGGCGCTCAGCGCGGCGCTGCGTACCGCGGCAACCTGAACCCGCCTCTTTCCCGAGGTCAGAGCCGCACCGACGGGCCCGTACCCCCGCAGCCGTGCGGCGACCTGATCTCGCGCCGCCCCGTAGGGGACGTGCATACTCAGGCCCTGCGGGCGCGCCGGCACCCGCGACGATCGGGAGGTACGCGATGGTGTCGTCGTCAGGGACGGAATCCCGGAGGGTCACTATCCATGACGTCGCCCGGTCCGCGGGGGTGTCCCGGCAGACCGTGTCGCGGGCGCTCAACGACAAGGACGAGATCGACGGCACCACCAAGCAGCGTGTGCTGGAGGCCGCCCGCGAGCTCGGTTACCGGCCGAGCCGCTTCGCCCGCGGCCTGGTCCGGCAGGACACCACCACGATCGGGCTGGTCATCCCCGACCTGCTCAACCCGTTCTTCACCGAGGTCGCCGCGGCCGCGCTGGAGGCGGCCCGGGCGCGCGGCTGGCACGTCGTCGTCTACGACACCGGGGACAGGGCCGAGGAGGAGTTCGGCACCCTGCAGGTGATCGCCTCGCAAGTGGACGCGGTCGTCGGCTACTTCAGCTGCTCCGAGCACGACCTCGAACGCTTCACCCGCGGAGTGCCCGTGGTGCTCATCGGGCGTGAGCACCACACGGCGCGGTTCAGCTCGATCCGCATCGACGGCGAGGAGGGCGTCAACGCCGCGGTCGCACACCTGGTCGCCGCGGGCCACCGGCACATCGGCATGCTCGACCACGACGGCCGCGCCGAGCCGAGCGTCCGGCGCGAGTGGTTCGCCACGGCCGCGGCGGCCCACGGGATCGACGCGGGCAGAGTGGTCGGGGCCGCCCAGTCGGCCGACGGCGGCGGGACGGCGCTCAGGAACCTGCTGGCCGCGCATCCCGACGTCACCGCGGTCTTCACCTTCAACGACATCATCGCCATCGGCGCCCTGCGCGAGGCGCGCCGGCTCGGCAGGGCCGTCCCCGAGGACCTCGCCGTGGTCGGCTTCGACGGACTGCAGCTCGGCACGCTCGTGGAGCCCCCGCTGTCCAGCGTCGCGCTCGACACGCGCCGGCTCGGCGCGCTCGCCATCGACCAGGTCGCTCGGCTGCTGACCGGGCTGGAGCCGCTCGGGGCCGACGACCTCGTCGTCCGCGCCGAACTGCGGCTGAGCGGCTCCGCTTAACCTGCCGGACCCGTGTGCGCCGCAAAGTCTTGACACTTGACGGCACCGGAGCGCACACTTCCGAACAATTCTCAATGGCCCCGTGAGCGTTCACGTGAACGCTCACGTGAACGCTCACGGGACCGGAACACGTGGTTTTGCCCAACCTTGCGACGGCGCTCGGTGCGTGCACCGGAACCCGTCGCTCCCCCTGTCCCTTCTCTCCAGCACGGCCCGCCTGAGGTGTCAACGTCGACCCGGCTGGCGCCCACGCCAGCCGTCCTCCGGAACGGAAACCATGAGCAGCACAGTCACGCGCATCCGCGTCGCCGCCGTCGCCGCGGCAGCCAGCATCGCCGTACTCGCCGGATGCTCATCGCCGGCCCCTTCGGGTGACAGCGCATCGGCAGACGCCTGCGCGCCCGCGAAGGGCAAAGTCACCCTCCAGTACTGGAACACCGTTCCCGGCATGGACGAAGTCGTCGCGCTGTGGAACAAGAAGAACCCGAACATCCAGGTGGAGACGAAGAACATCTCCAACGACCAGTACGGCACCATCGGCAACGCCCTCAAGGCGGGCAAGGCGCCGGACCTCGCCCAGGTCGGCTACGACGAACTGCCCAACCTGCGCAGCCAGGACGCCTTCGCGGACGCCTCCGCCTGCAAGGCGGCCACCGACGCCAAGTCGGCGTTCGTGCCCTGGACCTGGTCGCAGGCCAGCTTCGGCGGCACCGGGGTGTTCGCCATCCCGCAGGACACCGGCCCGATGGCCCTGTACGTGCGCAGCGACATCTTCAAGAAGCACGGCCTGGAGATCCCCAAGACCTGGGACGAGTACGCGACCGAGGCGCAGAAGCTGCACAAGGCCGACCCGAACCTCAGCATGACGTTCTTCGACCCGAACAACGCCGAGTGGTTCAACGGGCTCCTCTGGCAGAACAGCGCCGAGATGTACTCCTACTCCGGCGACAAGTGGCACGTCGCGGTCGAGTCCGAGCAGAGCAAGCAGGTCGCCGACTACTGGCAGAAGCTGATCGACGCCAAGCTGGTGCGGACCGACCTCGCCCACGGCTCGACGCAGATGTACACGGCGTACCAGAAGGACCAGATCGCCACCTACGTCGGCGCCGCCTGGGGCTACAGCATGTTCCGCGACAACCTGCCCAAGCAGGCGGGCAAGTGGTCGATCGTGCCCATGCCGACCTGGGGTTCGAGCGCCGCGTCCGGTGACTGGGGCGGCTCCACCGTCGCCTTCATGAAGGGCGGCAAGCACCCGTACGAGTCGGTCAAGTTCAACACCTGGCTGAACACCGACCCCGAGGCCCTCGCGCTGGAGAACAAGCTGGGCGGCCTCTACCCGGCGGCCACCGCCGGTCTGGCGCTCCCCGCGCTCTCCCAGGGCGTGGCCTACTACGACAACGAGAAGATCTTCGACGTCTTCGCCGAGTCGTCCAAGAACATCGACACCGACTTCACCTGGGGCCCGACCCAGAAGACGGTCAACCTGGCGCTCCAGGACGCGATGGCCAAGGCGACCGCCGGTGACGGCACCGTCGCCGGCGCCCTCACGGCCGCCCAGGACGCCGCGCTGAAGTCCATGAAGGACCAGGCGATCCCGGCCACGGCGGGCAAGTGACCGTCGCATGACCGACCTCGCAACCCGCGCGACGCGCGGGGTGGCGACCACCGAGGGCCGCCGTCGCCGCCACAACGGCGGCGGCCCCCGGGCGGGCACCATCGCCGCGTTCGTGACCCCGTTCTTCCTGCCGTTCGTCCTCTTCTACCTGGTGCCGATCGGCTACGCGTTCTGGCAGAGCCTGCTCGTCGTGCGCCGCACCGGCGGCCAGTACGGCACGTCGTACACGACCTTCGGCGGTCTGGAGCAGTACACGCAGGTCTTCCAGAACACCGAGTTCTGGGGCAGCATCGGCCGCATCGGGCTGTTCGGCATCGTGCAGGTGCCGGTGATGCTCTTCGTTGCGCTGGTCATGGCGCTGCTGCTCGACACCCCCCTGCTGAAGCTCAAGGCGTTCTTCCGCATCTCGGCGTTCATGCCGTACGCCGTGCCCGGCGTCATCGCCGCGATCATGTGGTCGTACCTCTACTCGCCGCAGATCAGCCCCGTCGTCGACCTGCTCAAGGGCGTCGGCCTCCAGCCCGACTTCCTCGGTCCGGGGGCCGTGCTGTGGTCGACGGCGAACGTGTCCACCTGGCTGTGGACCGGCTACAACATGCTGATCATGTTCTCCGCGCTGCAGTCGATCCCGCAGGAGCTCTACGAGGCCGCCAAGCTCGACGGCGCCAGCAACTGGGCCATCGCGTGGCGGATCAAGGTGCCGATCATCGCCCCATCGGTCGTCCTGACCACGGTGTTCTCCATCATCGGCACGCTGCAGCTGTACGCCGAGCCGGCGGTGCTGCGCCAGATCTCCTCGAACATCCCGAGCACCTTCACCCCGAACATGCTCGCGTACACGGTGGCCTCCGGGAACAACTACCAGCAGGCGGCAGCGATCTCCGTGGTCATCGCCGTGATCACCTTCGTCTTGAGCTTCGGGTTCATGCGACTGACCTCGAAGAGGGCCGGACTGTGAGCGACCAGACCCCGATCCGCGAGAGCCGCGTCAGCCGAACGGCCGCCACGGCCCTGATGTTCCTGCTGGCGGTCTACTTCCTGCTGCCGGTCTACTTCCTGGTCGTGGCGGCGACGAAGCCGCAGGGCGACCTCGCCTCCACCAACGGCCTGGCGTTCTCGCACTTCGACCTCTTCGCCAACCTCGACACCCTCTTCACCCGCAGCGACGGCATCTTCGGGCGCTGGGCGCTGAACAGCGTGCTGTACGCGGTGCTGGGCGCGGCGGTCGGCACCCTGATCTCGGCGCTGTGCGGCTACGCGCTCGCCAAGTTCCCCTTCCGGGGCCGCGAGTTCCTCTTCTCCGTCATCCTCGGCGGGATCCTCGTACCGACCACCGCGCTCGCGCTGCCGCTGTTCCTGCTGTTCTCGGCGACCGGGCTCGTCAACACCTACCTCGCGGTGTTCCTGCCCAGCATCGTCAGCCCGTTCGGCGTCTACCTGGCCCGGATCTTCGCCGCGTCGGCCGTCCCCCAGGAGATCCTGGAGTCGGCGCGCCTCGACGGGGCCGGGGAGTTCCGGACGTTCTTCTCGGTGGCGTTCAAGCTGATGACGCCCTCGCTGGTGACCATCTTCCTGTTCCAGTTCGTCGCGATCTGGAACAACTTCTTCCTGCCCATGGTGATGCTGCAGAAGGAGTCGCTCTTCCCGATCACGCTCGGCCTGTACCAGTGGAACGGCCAGACCGCCCGCGCCCCGCTGCTGCAGGAGTCGGTGATCACCGGTTCGCTGGTCTCGATCGTGCCCGTGATCGTCGTGTTCATCCTCCTCCAGCGGTTCTGGCGCACCGGACTGGCCGCCGGCTCGCTCCGCTAGCCCCGCGCCGGCACCCCTGCCC